>NZ_JALIFS010000005.1:0-235523 GCF_022868965.1 Blautia sp. NSJ-140
TACCATGAGCAGCCACCGAGAGTTGAATACGGATTAACGGAACTCGGAACAAAAATGCTTCCAATTGTTAATTCACTTGCTGACTTTGGTAACTACTATAAATCACTTATTGAACAGAAATAAGTACGTTAGTATTTGAAAAGCTCGAACAATCAGAATTTGAAAGTGAGATGTATTTTATAAAAAAGAAGATTATATTAACAATAGCATTTGTTATTAGTTTATTACCAATGTTATTAAACCAATATGGTGGAATGAAAGGTGTACAAGAGATTAGTGGTTTAATTAATTTGTATAATCCAATAGGCATTATATCTGTGTTATTTTTTATTATAGGTGTATGGATTCCATTTAAAAATAAAAAAATCAATAAAATTTTTGGTGGATTAGGAGTAGTAGGAATTGTGATTTCTGAAATATACAATTTTTTTACTTGGCACATAATGAATATAACAGGGAAAATGAGTATTCATAATAGTATCGAATTTGCTTTTCCAGAGTTTTATGTTGGATTGGTAATATCTTTAATTATGATAGCTGTTTATTTCTGCATTGATAAAATCGTAAAAGAATAACCAATTCCAGTTTTATTGACCAAGAAATTAAGGAGGATTCATAATGAGTGAGAAAACAGGGATTACTTTCATGTAAACAAGATTAATCCGGCTTGCTTCAGAAGAGTGGCATTTACCTGTTGAACAGATTATCCACTTGTTTAAAGAAGCTGATGTTCTTGGATATATAGAAAAATGTTATGGAATTTTTCATTGTGAAAGGTGAGAAGATATGGCTGAAGTAACAATTCCAAAAGAAAAAATGGATTATACAATCGACCTTCTTATCACTATGGTGACAGAAGAAATCGCAGAAGAGACGGGCAAGGACAGAAAAGAGGTATTGACAGATTTTCTATGTTCAAAGACAGGAAAAGCACTGTATGATGAGAAAACAAAGCTGTGGTGTAATGGTCCGGCATATATAGCTGAATTGTATAGGGAAGAATTAAAAAAAACAGGATATCATATTTGAAATGAATGCATATCCGGATGGTGTTGAAAACTTCCACTATTGGAACACAGAGAACGTTCCCACCGGCTGATCAGTAAAATCGTTATCTCAGAACCGCAGGAGAAAGACGGAACAGAAAATTACCGCCGTACTCCTGAAACGGTCACAATGGAAATTCATTTCGAGCCAGTATTTTCTCATAAAAGACATAAAACAGTTGATATCCGGTTATGAGCAAGCAACGAAGCGGAGCGGATCGCAAATATCCGCCTGACTTAGCTCCGAACTTACAATTCCACATCAAGCTGCTGTTCTTCAATATGATGGCGCTTTGCATAACCAGTAAGCATCAGCGTCAGCGCACCGTCACCGGTCACGTTGCATGCAGTTCCGAAGCTGTCCTGCAGTGCAAAGATGGTAAGCATCAATGCAGTGCCGGAGCTGTCGAATTTCAATATTCCGGTGATGATGCCAAGGGATGCCATGACAGTTCCGCCGGGAACACCGGGAGCTCCGATGGCAAAGATACCCAGAAGAAGGCAGAACAGAACCATGGTACCCAGTGTTGGAACGGAGCCGTACAGGATCTTTGAAATCGCCATACAGAAGAAAACCTCTGTCAGAACGGAGCCACAGAGATGGATGTTTGCAAACAGAGGGATCCCGAAGCTGACCAGATCCTTGCGGAGCGGTTTTGCCTTGGAGGCACACTGCAGTGCAACGGCCAGTGTGGCTGCAGATGACATGGTCCCTACGGCAGTCAGATAGGCAGGACCATAATGGCGGACAACCTCCAGAGGATTTTCTCCGGAATAGATGCCTGCAAGGATGTAAAGAAGAGCCATCCAGATAAAATGCCCGGCAAGCACCAGTACGATGATCTTCAGAAAAACAGGCAGCTGTCTGGTAATGGTTCCCTCGTAGGCAAGGCTGCAGAAGGTAGTGCCGATGAACAGCGGAAGAATGGGGATGATGATCCGTGCAACCAGAGAAAGAACGATCTTCTGAAATTCATCCAGAAGTCCTGTGATCAGCTTCGCTTTTGTCCAGGTAGCGGCAAGGCCCAGCATCATTGCAAAAACAAGAGCACTCATAACGGACATGATCTGCGGGATCTCCAGTTCAAAGATCACCTCCGGCAGCTGCTTCAGTCCTGCAGCATAGGAATGGATGGAAAGATGTGGAATGATCAGAAAACCGGAGGCTGTGGAAAAAAGCGCTGCGCCAACAGAGGAGCCGTAAGCGATGACAACCGCAACTCCCAGCATCAACGAAGCATTTTTGCCAAGCCGGGTAATGGACGGAGCGATAAAACCCAGCACGATCAGCGGTACGCAGAAGGTAATGACCTGGCCCAGAATGTACTTGATAGTAACTGTGATATTGAGAACTGCCATGGAGATTCCGTTGGTGCTGTACCTGTTCAGGATAAGTCCGGCTATGATCCCCAGGATCACAGCGACCAGCAGCTTAAATGGCAGACTGTCGAAAAAAGATGTTTTTTTCATTGGAAAACCTCCTCGGATAGTATAAAATAAAGCCAGAGTTTATTATAAAGGTATTTGATAAAAATCACAAGGAGTAGGATGAAATGATTTATCTGGATAACGCGGCTACAAGCTTTCATAAGCCGGACTGTGTGCCGCGTGCTGTGGTGGAAGCCATGCAGCATGCAGGAAACAGCGGAAGGGGCAGCAGCGGAGAAGCAATGGCAGCCTCAAGACTTATTTTTAATACAAGATGCCAGATCGCAGAGATGTTTGACATATGGGGACCGGAATGTGTGGCCTTTACATCCAATGACACGGAAGCGCTCAATATCGCCCTGCAGGGAACACTTCATCCGGAGGAAGAAACTGTCCACGCGATCTGTACGGAGATGGATCACAACAGTGTGCTCCGTCCACTGTATCGCCTGGAAAAAAACGGCATGAAGCTTACGATCCTGCCTGCAGACTGCAAGGGACGGATCTCCCTTACGGAGCTTGAAGCAGCCATCCGTCCGGAGACGAAGGTGATCGTCTGTACCCACGCTTCCAATCTGACAGGAAATCTCAATGATATCCACGCCATCGGTGAGATCGCACAGAAGTACCAGAAGCTTTTTATTGTGGATGCTGCCCAGACAGCAGGAGTATTTCCGATTTCCATGAAAAAAGATCATATAGATATTCTTTGCTATTCCGGACATAAGGGCCTTATGGGACCTCAGGGCACAGGAGCCATCTGTGTTCGGCCGGGGGTAGCTGTGGAGCCTCTGAAGGTAGGCGGAAGCGGCGTCCTCACCTTTCAGAGGGAGCATCCGCAGGATATGCCGGAGGCACTGGAGGCAGGAACCCTGAACAGCCACGGGATCGCAGGTCTTGGTGCAGCAATCAGCTGGATCAGGGAAACCGGGACAGAACAGATCCGAAAAAGAGAGCAGCAGCTGATGTGGCGTTTTTATGACCAGGTAAAGGAAATTCCGGGAGTCACCCTGTACGGAGATTTTTCCGGAGAAGAACGCTCCCCTGTGGTGACTCTGAATATTGCAGGGATGGACTCGGCAGAAGTGGCCATGATCCTTGATGAAGAGTACGGGATCAGTGTAAGAGCCGGCGGCCACTGTGCACCGCTGATGCATAAAGCACTTGGAACCGAAAAAACAGGAGCCGTCCGCTTCAGCTTTTCTTATTTTAATACGGAAGAAGAGGTGGAGGTGGCTGCCAGAGCGGTAAAAGAGCTTGCTTTGGAATAAGCGGCGAAAGACGGACAGAAAGGACACAAAACATGTATCAGACAATATATGATGTGGTAGAAAAAAGAGGGCGTGTAAAAACAGGAATCCTTCTGAACGGAAAGGATGCCGGGCTGAAATATCTTTCGGAAGAAGGCAGCTTTTTTTATCCGGAGGGATCAGAAAGAAATAAAGAAGCAGAAGAATTCCTGAAGGCTTCCGTGGAAGCAGCCGTGGAAACCGGCGTTGTGAAAAACGGAGACAGGGAGATATTTGTGGAAACTTACGAGAAGAATCCCAGGCTGATCATACTGGGTGGCGGCCATGTTTCTCTTCTGGTAGCAGAGATCGGCAGGATGCTGGGCTTTCATGTAACAGTTATGGATGACCGGGAGGAATTTGTGACTGAGGAAAGATTTCCCATGGCAGATGAGAGGATCTTTGGAGATTTTGATACCCTGTCCGACAGGATCCCTCCCTATGAAAATGCCTACTATGTAGTGGTGACACGAGGCCATCTGGGAGATTCTGCCTGTGCAAGAGCGATCCTTAAGAGACCCTTTGCATATTTCGGAATGATCGGAAGCAGGACAAAGGTGCGGATCACCAGGGAAAAGCTCCTGAAAGAGGGATTTACGGAGGAACAGCTGGATCAGATCCATGCCCCCATCGGACTTCCCATCGGAGGACAGATGCCGGCTGAGATCGCCGTGAGCATCATGGCGGAGATCGTGCAGGAGAAAAACCGGCATTTCCGTACCTACTGTGATGAGGAGGTGGAGGCAGCAGTACGCCGCAGGACACCGGGAACCATGGTCACGATCATCGAAAAGAAGGGTTCCTCTCCGAGAGGAACCGGGAGCAAGATGTTCGTATTCCGGGACGGAAGCACGGCAGGAAGCATCGGCGGCGGAAAAGTGGAGTTTGAAGCCGGAAAACACGCAGGAAATATCCGAAATACGGAAACAAAGGTTTACGAGCTGGGGCAGGGAGCAGGAGATCTGGGAATGATCTGCGGCGGAACTGTCCGGGTGCTTTTTGAGCCGGTAAATATGTGAAAGAACCGGCCAGGACTTGCATAATATTGAAGAATCGTGTATATTGGACGCAGAGAATTTTTTACCGGCGTATAAGGAGGAAACAGGTAAAATGAAGAAAAAATGTATTATGGCTTTGATAATAGGCGCGGCTTTCCTTGCACAGGGCTGTGGATATGAGGAAGGAACCGATGCAGTGGTAACAGTAGTAGATTCCACACCGACGCCGGAGCCCACAGAGAAGCCGAAGGCAACTGCAACACCCACACCGGAAGCAGCGGCAGCTGATTCCACAGCGGACGGAGCGGCAGCGGCGGCAGACTCCACCACAGCTGGGGCAGCAGATCCCGCAGCACAGACAGCAGCTACGGAGCAGACCCCAAGCGGCATCAACGTACAGGCTCAGGATGCCACCTACTATGCAGTGGAGGGTGTGAATTTACGTTCTGACGCCAATGCAGAGGCAGAGTTCGTGGCAGGTGTCCTTTCCGGAGAATCCCTGAAGTGTACCGGTGTCTGTGACAATGGATGGATCCGTGTGGATTATAATGGCCAGACCTGCTACGCATCCGGCGATTACGTCAGCACAACCCCGCCGGTAGGAGCAGTGGCAGCAGATACTACCGCAGAAGCAGCACAGTAGAGCACAGACTACAGGCTTTGACCAGATCAGGGAAATCCTGATCCTGCTTCAATTGCAGATATCTCCTTGATATAATAAAAAACAGGCAGCTGTATCCGATGAAATACATCGATACAGGATGCCTGTTTTTTTGTTTCGGCATATAGTCCAGTCCGTTCAGAACACAAGGATTATGCCAGCGGATCGTACCTGCAAATCATTCCGGATAAACAAGACGATCCGGTTTGATATCGTAGAGAACCTCGTTCAGGAATTTCTTTGCCAGATATTTTGCCATGCCAAGGTTCATATCCAGATAATTTCCGCAGTCCTTGGGAGAGGCTCCCGGGATCTCACCCTCAAAATCACGGATGAATTCAAACATCTCGATCATCAGCGGAACGATATCTCTGGATTCATAATCCCCGTTAAGAAGAAGATAATTTCCGGTACGGCAGCCCATAGGACCCCAGTAAATGACCTTCGGGCCAAACTCCTTATGGTTCCGCAGGAAGGTAGCCGCCAGATGCTCCATGGCATGAAGCTCGGCTGTGTTCATAACAGGCTCCTCATTGGGAGAAGTCATACGGATATCGAAGGTGGTGATCACCTGATCTCCGACCGGATCCTTACGTGAAACGTATACGCCAGGCTGAAGCTTGATATGGTCAATGGTAAAACTTGTGATCTTTTCCATGTTGATTCCTCGCTTTCTACTTATATGTACGGAGCCCATGATAAGCTCCATACATGATTTTAGCAGAGAACCGGAAGAGATACAAGGCAAAAACAAAGGGAATCCTGCACGTTACTGAAAACGGAGTGAATAGTAACTCCTGTACCTGGTTTCGTGTAAAGTTGACTTTATGAAAAGATGATGTTAAACTGAGAAAAGCTTACAGGGGGAAAGTGAAAAGCTCACCTGAAAATGCCGGAACAGGCGTTTTTGGGATCTGATAAGGAGGACTTATAAATATGAAACGTAAGGTTTTAGCCGTATTATTTGTGACAGCTCTTACCGCAGGAATGCTTTCCGGATGCGGAAGCACAGACAGCACTTCTGACAAAGCAGACAAGAAGGAAGAATCTCTGGAGGAAGAAACCTCAGAAGGACAGACAGGCGTAGATGAAGAGACAGCAGCCAATGCAGTATCCGAGGAGGAGGCTGAGGCGGCAGGCTTTTCAGATCATGAAGAAAGCGCCGATGATCAGGAGGCTTCCGGTAATGCAGGGGACACTTCACATGAAACCGAAGCTTCTGCAGACAGTACAGAGGATACAGACAGCGCAGACGGAGAATTTTCCGATGGTTCCGAGGATGCACAAATGGCAGGAACAACTGTGATCGATACCAGCCAGCAGCTGACAGGAACCCATCATGCTGCCATCACCGTAAAGGACTATGGCGAGATCGATGTAGAGCTAGATGCAGACACTGCACCCATCACAGTCACAAATTTTGTAAAGCTGGTACAGGACAATTTTTATGACGGTCTGACCTTCCACCGGATCATTGACGGATTTATGATCCAGGGCGGAGATCCAAACGGAGACGGAACCGGCGGAGCAGAGGACACCATCAAGGGCGAATTTTCCAGCAATGGAGTGAAGAACGATATTTCTCATGTAAGAGGAACCATTTCCATGGCACGCAGCACAGATCCGGACAGCGCAAGCTCTCAGTTCTTTATCGTACAGTCTGATTCCACACATCTGGATGGCGACTATGCTGCATTCGGACACGTGACCTCCGGGATGGACATTGTAGACCAGATCTGCAAGGACGCCAAGCCGACAGACGGCAACGGAACCATTGCAAAGGACCAGCAGCCGGTGATCGAGAGTATCCGTATGGTTGACTGACAGGAGGGACAGGGATGCTGAAAGGGAAAACAGTGCTTCTTGGCATCACAGGAAGTATTGCTGCGTACAAGATCGCATATCTGGCAAGTGCATTACATAAGCTTCATGCAGATGTTCATGTACTGATGACAGAGAATGCAACGAACTTTATCAATCCGATCACATTTGAAACACTGACCGGGAATAAATGCCTGGTGGATACCTTTGACCGGAACTTTCAGTTCCAGGTAGAGCACGTATCCATTGCCAAGAAGGCAGATGTTGTGATGATCGCACCAGCCAGTGCAAACGTGATCGGAAAGCTGGCCAATGGCCTTGCGGACGATATGCTCACCACTACGGTAATGGCCTGCAGATGTCAGAAAATTCTTTCACCGGCCATGAATACCGCCATGTATGAGAATCCCGTGGTACAGGACAATATCCGGAAGCTGAAAAACTACGGATATGAGGTGATCACACCGGCCAGCGGCTACCTGGCATGCGGAGATATCGGAGCCGGAAAAATGCCGGAACCGGAAACCCTTCTGGAATATATCCTGAAGGAAGCCGCCTTCCAGAAAGACCTTGCCGGCAAAAAGCTCCTGGTAACGGCCGGACCTACCCAGGAGGCCATCGACCCGGTCCGCTGTCTCACCAACCATTCATCCGGAAAGATGGGATACGCCATTGCAAAAATGGCCATGCTCAGAGGAGCGGAGGTTACGCTGGTAAGCGGACCTACTGCTATTGAGCCGCCCCTATTTGTGAAGGTCGTACCTGTGACATCTGCCAGAGATATGTTTGAAGCAGTCACCGGCTTAAGCGATGAACAGGACATCATCATTAAGGCTGCCGCAGTGGCAGACTACCGTCCGAAGCAGGTCAGCGAAGACAAGGTTAAGAAAAAAGACGATCAGGCTTTCATAGAGCTGGAGAGGACAGACGACATTCTGAAATATCTGGGCCAGCACAAAAAGCAGGGCCAGTTCCTCTGCGGATTTTCCATGGAGACCAGAGACATGATCCGTAATTCCAGAGCTAAGCTTGAGAAGAAAAACCTGGATATGGTGGCAGCCAACAACCTGAAGGTAGAGGGCGCCGGATTCCAGGGAGATACCAATGTCCTGACTCTGATCACACAGGATGAAGAAGTGTCACTCCCGCTTATGAGCAAGGAGGATGCAGCGTTAAAGATCCTGGATAAGATCCTTCTGCTTACCACAAAGGCAGAAGCGTAGCTACAGAGCCGGTCGGAGAGCCGGTTTCAACAACGAAAAGCGGAATAAAAAACTCACCGCTTTCCATCACCGTATTGTATCCGCAGAAAACGCCGGGAAATGCTGTATTTCCGGAAACATTCACAGAGCGGAACGGTAACAAGGAGGAGAAGAAATGAAAAACAACAGATTTACAACAGCGCAGCTTACGTTACTGGGCCTGATGGCAGCAATCCTTCTGCTGATGGCCTACACACCACTGGGATATCTGAATATCGGGCCACTGGCCATTTCCTTTAACGTGATCCCGGTAGCCATCAGTGCAGTCGTCCTTGGACCCGTAGGAGGAGCTGTGGCAGGTGCGATCTTCGGCCTGACCAGCTTTCTCCAGTGCATCGGAGTAGGCGGCTCCAGTGCAATGGGAGTTGTGCTTTTCGGTATCAATCCGGTATTTGCCTTTATCCAGCGCTTCATCCCACGTCTCCTGGACGGTATCTGCCTCGGATATATTTTTAAAGGCATGCGAAAGGTCAGCAATACCTATGTGGCATGTGCAGTAACTGGATTCTTTTCCGCATTCCTGAATACCCTGTTCTTCATGTCAGCACTTGTAGGATTGTTTGGAAATACCGATTATGTAAAAAATCTGATGGGCGGTCATAACATCATCATCGGCTGCTGTCTCATGGTAGGGATCAACGCAGTATGCGAAATGATTTCCTCCACAGTGATCACAGGAGCAGTGGGAGCTGCACTTTCCAAGGCACATCTGATCCCATCCGAGCAGATCAGCCGTGAGAAGACAAAAGCATAAAGACAGGGAAAATAAAATTATGATTTTAGCAATTGATATTGGAAATACCAACATAGTCGTGGGCTGCATCGATGACAAAAAAACATATTTCATCGAGAGACTTTCTACCGTAAGAACAAAAACAGAACTGGAATATGCAGTAGATCTGAAAACCTTACTGGAAATCTACCACATCAAAAGGGCAGACATAGAAGGATGTATTATTTCATCTGTAGTCCCGCAGATTACCAACATTGCCAGGCTGGCAGCAGAAAAAATCCTCAAAAAAGAAGTCATGGTCCTGGGACCCGGAGTAAAAACAGGTCTGAACATCATGATGGATAACCCAGGACAGCTGGGTGCGGATCTTGTGGCAGACGCTGTGGCAGGATTAAATGAATATCCGGTTCCGTTTATTGTGATCGATATGGGAACCGCCACTACAGTTTCGGTTGTCAACAGTAAAAAGCAATACATTGGCGGAATGATCCTTCCTGGTATCGGAATATCCCTGGATGCACTGACAGCCAGAGCATCCCAGCTTAGCGGGATCAGCATTGATGCCCCGAAGTATGTGATCGGGCGCAATACCATCGAATGCATGAAAAGTGGCGTGCTCTACAGCAACGCAGCAGCTATCGACGGGATCATTGACCGGGTGGAAGAAGAGCTTGGTGAGAAAACAACCGTGATCGCAACAGGCGGTCTTGCAAAAAAGATCATTTCTCATTGTAAGAAAGAAATCATTCTGGATGAGGACCTTCTGCTCAAAGGACTCCTTGTGATCTACAAAAAAAATAAATAAATAAAAAAAATCAGCTGCCGGTGCAGGAAACACGTACCGGGTAGCTGATTTTTTTACTGTGCAAATGCTCTGCGGAAATCCTCAGGCACAGGCGCCAGGAAACACATAGGCTCCCCGGTGATCGGGTGGGCAAATTCCAGCTGGAAGGAATGCAGGGCCTGGCGTCCGATCCGGTCAAAAACCGGATGATACAGAAAATCCCCCGGCAGCGGACAGCCGATATACTTCATATGCACCCGGATCTGATGTGTCCTCCCCGTATCCAGATGCAGCTCCACAAGAGCATATCCATTGCTGACTGCAAGACGCTCATAATGCGTTACAGCAGTCTCCCCACGCTCAAAATTAACCTCCCTTGTGATCACAGAAGCATCCATTCTGGCAACAGGAGCGGAGATCGTTCCCCTTTCCGGCGGGATCCCGTCAGTAAGGGCAAGATAGGTACGCCGGATCTGGCGCTGCTTCATCTGAGAAGAGAGAAGTGCACCGCTCAAAGGGTTCTTGGCCAGCACCAGCACCCCCGTGGTATCCCTGTCCAGCCGGTTGATGCAGCGGTAGACAAAAGCCTTTCCCTGCTGCTTATAATACCAGGTAACACCGTTGGCAAGAGTATTCTCATAGTTCCCCGCAGACGGATGCACAGGCATATCAGCAGGCTTGTTCAGCACAAGGATATCCTCATCCTCATACAGGATATCCAGAGGCAGTGGTACCGGAATAATGGAAGACTCCGATTCGTCCCCGGCCTCCTCCGGAACAAGGATCCGAAGAACATCCCCCTCCCTCAGGACCGTTCTGCCAAAAGCCGGCTGCCCGTTCAGTAGGATCGCCTGCTCCGCCCGCTTCATAGTAGTCAATATATGTTTGGAAAAACCCTTTTTCCGAAGAAAACCAAGAACATTTTCCCCGGACTCCCCGGTTAAGATCGTATAGGTAATAATTCTCTCCATAGAAAAAATCCTTTTCTGAAATTTAGCAGACCAAAAGCCAGATCGCGCGGCCTGCGGGTATAGTATAGCATTTGGGCATGGAAATGTCGATTAGGCATAAAAAAAGAGCTGGTACAAGAGGAAACATCCTTGGACAGCTCGTGGATTATGGGGATTGTGTCGCTTATTATCTTCATTAGCGAAAAAAACTTATAACACTGTTAAATGCTGGCTTTTCTGGCACAGCTGACCACGATTTTGACCACTAATCATTGGAAAGAAAAAAGAAAAAATACCTGAAAAGTATTGATTTTACGCGGATTTGCGTAAGAAAAAAGTGACCACTTTTTGTGACCACTAATGTTAGATTTCGATGATTCTCAGACGATTTATTCACTTTTTGATACATAAATGCTGCATATCTCGCTTAAAAAGTGACATTATTAGCATGCTGCATACCTTGGCACGCCTTGACAAAGGAAAATATCAATGGTATCCTTTAAAATGGCTGTGAAATATGTCTTTTTAGGTCTGTGACTTATGAAGATATTAAGCGATACCTGACAGCAGAAAGAGATGCCATGAAAACAGGATACAGTATCAAAACATGGAAAATGCGGCTCTTTTGTCCGGAAAAGCAGATGATCGAAACAACAGAAGCCCTGTATCGGGAAGCCGTAGCCTTTTACTATGAGCTCCTGAAAGAAAGAGAAGAACTCTGGGCCGAAAATCTGCTGACCATCCAGGGACATCTGGAAAAGCTTACCGTTCCCGGAAGAGACGGAAGAGAACCAAAGTACATCCCGCCAGGCGGAAAGCTCCCCGTTTACTTTCGGAGATCTGCCATGAACAAAGCTGCAATGGCAGTAAAGACCGCAGCAAGCGCTGAAAGCTTCCCCGAAAAGATCGATGCCAATATCACCTTTTTCAAGGGAATGTACAGAGACCTGACAGACACCTCCGTAGTGCTGAAGCTCTGGAACGGAAAGAAATGGATCTGGGTATCCTGCGGACTTACAGGACGTCCCTTCCCAAAGGAAGCAGCGATCCTTTCACCAACACTGGTCCATGAGGAAAAATGGCTCATGTTCCATGTACCTGTCAAGCAGGAAAACTCCGATGCTCGGACAGCAAAGGAACGAATGCAGGAAGGCGCCAGAGTATGCAGTGTCCGCTTTACCAATACGGACAGCTTTGCAGTATGCACAGTTCTGGATGAAGGATCCAGGCAGCTGGCTGTAAAAAACTGCAGAGGCGGAAATGCATACCGACATCATTGCAGAGCTTTGTTGAAAAAAGTAGAAGCATCCAGGGCATTTACCGATAAAGACAACGTTAGTCAGCCAAACAGGAAATATTACATGCATCTCAAGCACCTGAATGAACATTACGCACATCAGGTCAGCAAGGAGATTATGGATTTTTGCAAAGAAAATCAGACCGGGATACTGGTACTGCCGGAGTATGATGAAGATTTTTCCAGGATATCTATGTACAGAAGCGGCAATTATTCGCCCCTTCACTTAAGTATCCGCATCCGGAATTATCTGAAATACAAAGCCTGGGCAGAAGGAATCCTGGTACTTGAGCTACGCACCGACGGAACAGAAAAGCAATGTTCCATCTGCGGAGCCACCGGAAAAAAACAAGGCAGTGTATTCATCTGCCAGAATGGCCATCAGGTCAACCGCTTCCTGAACGGCGCCCGAAACCTGGGCCGCAAATGCCAGGAAAGCTTCCGGAAAAACAACAAATAAAGTTAATAAGCGGCAGAAATGCCTCTTATATATAAATGCTGAGCAATCAGCAAGAGAGGAAGCGCCAGTGACGCTTCCTTTCCGGTTGAATACCGCCAGGCGGCCCAACGCAGGCGTCGCCGAAGAACTGTGCCTTTTGGTGCGGGGTGTATTCGAAGTTATAAGAATGTGAACGTATAGGATTAATTAAAAATATTAGTAAGAAGATGCGAGCATCTTCTGTAAGGATGGAAAGTATTGAGAGAAAAAAAGGTTAAAGAGCCGCTACGGATAGCGATGTTTGGGCATAAGAGAATACCTAGTCGGGAGGGTGGCGTGGAAATTGTTGTCGAAGAACTGTGTACCCGTCTGGTGAGAGACGGACATACAGTTGTTTGTTACAACAGAGCTGGACATCATGTAAGTGGCGCAGAATATGATGCAAAAATTAAAAACCAATATAAGGGGATAAAACTGAAAACAGTTCCCACTATTGAAAAAAAGGGACTGGCAGCAGTTAGTTCTTCTTTTTTTGCGGCTCTATGCTGTGCATTAGGAAGATACGACGTAGTACATATTCATGCTGAAGGACCAGCATTTTTTGCGTGGTTGCCCAAATTATTTGGGAAAAAAGTTGTAGTGACCATACATGGAATCGATTGGCAAAGAGAAAAATGGAAAAATGGATTTGGTTCAAAATTTATCCGTCAGGGAGAACGAAATGCAGTGAAATATGCTGATGAAATAATCGTTCTGAGCAAAGGTGTTCAGGATTATTTTCAGGAAACATATGGTAGAAAAACACATTTTATTCCTAATGGAGTGAATCGTCCAGCTATTAAAAACGCAGAAATCATTACAGAAAAATATGGTCTTACAAAAGATTCATATTTTCTCTTTCTTGGCCGGTTGGTACCTGAGAAGGGGATTCGGTATCTGGTGGAAGCGTTCAAACAGATAAAAACAGATAAGAAACTGGTAATCGCTGGAGGCTCTAGTGATACAGATGAATTTGCCTGCAAACTGAAAGAGTTATCTAAAAGTGACAGTAGGATTATCTTTACTGGATTTGTACAGGGAGAGATATTAGATGAATTATATAGTAATGCATACGTTTATACTCTCCCGTCAGATTTGGAAGGAATGCCGTTAAGTTTGCTAGAAGCAATGAGCTATGGGAATTGTTGCCTGGTTTCGGACATTCCTGAATGTACGGAAGTGGTGGAAAATAAGGCAGTAATTTTCAAGAAATCGAATGTGAGTGAATTAGTTCGTAAGCTTCAAGAGAATTGTGATAATTCAAGAAAAGTTCGGGAATTGAAGAAAGTAGCGTCGAATTTTATTTTAAATAAATATAATTGGGATGATGTAGTTAAGAAAACAGAAATAATATATGAAAATAAATGAAAGCGAAATTTAAAATAAAAAGATTGAGGTATTAAAGGAATGTCTAATAATAGTGAAAAAAAATTAAATGGTACAGTTATTGTTACTTATCGTTGTAATGCACGATGCTCTATGTGTAATCGTTATAAAGCTCCTTCGAAACCGGAGGAAGAAATCAGTATTGAAACTATTAAGAAATTACCCAAGATGTATTTTACAAATATTACGGGTGGAGAGCCATTTATTCGGAGTGATTTGAAGGATATTGTTCGCGAATTGTATAAGAAGTCTGATCGCATTGTTATTTCTACAAATGGATTTTTTACAGATCGTATTGTTGATCTTTGTAAAGAGTTTCCTCAGATTGGTATTCGCATTTCTATTGAAGGATTAGAACAGACCAATAATGAAATTCGTGGTTTGCAGAACGGATATCAGAGAGGCTATAGTACATTAAAAAAACTTCGAGAAATGGGTATGAAAGATGTTGGATTTGGTATGACAGTACAAGATAAAAATGCTTCTGATTTGGTTCCGCTATATAAAATATCTGATGAAATGGGAATGGAGTTTGCAACTGCATCTTTACATAACAGTTTCTATTTTGTAGAAGCTAAAAATATTATTCATAATCGCCCAATGGTTGCAAAAAATTTTGAAAATTTAGTAAATGAGTTGCTTCGTAGTAATAGCCCTAAAAAATGGTTTAGGGCGTATTTTAACCATGGTTTGATTAATTATATTTATGGCCAAAAACGTTTATTACCTTGTGATATGAGTTTTGATACATTTTTCATTGATCCGTATGGTGATGTTATGCCATGCAATGGAACAAAGGATAAAGAAGTTATGGGCAATTTGAATGTTCAGACTTGGAATGAGTTATGGAATAGCCCAGAAGCTGAGTCTGTTAGAAAAAAAGTTCGCCATTGTGATAGAAATTGCTGGATGATTGGATCTGTTTCCCCAGCGATGCACAAATATATTTGGAAACCTGCAATTTGGGTTATCGTTCATAAGTTAAAAGCTCTGTTTTCAAAACATCCATATAGTATGTATGAGAACAAAATTTGTTGTGAATATCGCGATGGAAGGGTGTCAAAAGAGAAACTGGACAAATGTAGTACATGTGATAACAATTGTGTGGTCAATAATGGTTTGAGTGAAGCATCCCAGGAGCAGTTAAAACATAAAAGCGGTGAGGAAATAGTAAATGAAGATATTGCCAAACAGTTTAGATAATAGTGTAGAGAATGTTGCTGTTATAATGTCCACATATAATGGAGAGCGATATATTCGGGAACAAATAGAATCTATTCTAAACCAAAAAAAAGTTTCTGTATTATTGTTTATTAGAGATGATGGATCAAAAGATAATACAAGAAAAATCATAAAAGAATATTGTACAAATTATAGGAATGTTATATGGATTGATGAGCTTAAAAAAGAGAATTTAGGAGTTAGAGATAGTTTTTTGCGTTCGCTTACTTTTGTATATAAGAATTATCCGGATATTCATTATTTTTCATTCTCAGATCAAGATGATTACTGGATGGAGGATAAATTATTTGAGGGCGTATGTAGATTAGAGAAATCAAAAAATACAAAAGGTGCTCTTTATTATACAAATAAAATATTTGTGGATAAAAATCTCAATGAAATAAAAAAAGAAAATATTGTCTACTACAATGATTATATGGAAATATTGTGGCCATCATTAGCTTCAGGATGCACCATGATTTTTAATCGTAGCTTAGTATATTTTACGTTGAAAAATTACCCTAAAATAAATTGTATACATGATTCATGGATATATCGACTTGCGAAATGTATAGGCTCAGATATCTATTTTGATGAAAAACCATTAATTTTATATCGGCAGCATGATATGAATGTGTGTGGAATGAAAACAACAATTCTTCACCATGATTTACGATATATGTTGAATAATATGTTTAAAAATATTTTTTCTTCGCGAGAACATATTATTCAAAATTTTGTAAAAGAATTATATCTAGCGAAAGAAGATATGACGTCAGAATCTAAATATTATTCAGAAATAATTATAGATTATAACTATAATATAAAACATAAATTTAAACTTATGTTTATCAAAGGATTTTCGAAACGAAAAATAAAAACGCGCATGGTATGGATTTATAAAGTTATATTTAATATGATTTAATAGAAAAGAGGAATGTTTGATGAAACAGAAAAATAATTTTCAAATACAAGAAAATTTTAATGAAGATTTGAAAATATTACAGTCATGTGAATTAGAAAATTTTAAACTTTTTAAAAAAATATGTGATGACAATAATCTTAGATATTATATGATAGGGGGAACATTAATCGGTGTAGTTAGACATAATGGTTTTATACCATGGGATGACGATATTGATATTGGTTTGCCAAGACCGGATTACAATAAATTTTTGGAAATTGCACCTAAGTATCTACCTGAATATATGGAGATTGTAACAAAATCTTCAGATCCTAATTTCAAATGTTATTTTACAAGAATGATTAATAACAAAAAGAAAATATATTGGGATCAGGGAGGGTACAAAGCAAAAATAGGTGTTTGGATGGATGTTTTTCCTATAGATGGCTTGCCAGATAATAGAATTTTAAGAAAACTACAAGTTTTTAAAGTGCTTTGGTGGAAAATGCTATATAAGTTTACACAAATTGATTATGTAATGACCAACCGTGAACGAAGCAAAATGGAATGGTTAATAATTAAGTTTGCACAAATTACTCATATTGGAAAAATACTTTCGGCTGAAAAAACATTAGATAAATTAGATAAACAACTTCAGAAATATGACTTTGATAAGGTGAATTATGCATGGAATTTTTCAGGTGGACATGGTTTAAAAGAAATAATGCCGAAACGCTTATGGGATGGAAAACGAACAGGACTATTTGAAGGACTTAAAGTATCAATTCCGGAAAATACAGAGGAACATCTTTCATATATTTTTGGGGATTATATGACTCTTCCTCCGGAAAATGAGAGGGTAACTCATTCAATTCAATTTGTCGAGGATTAAAAAAGTAATTCGAGGAGAAATAAAATGAATATTGGAGTGATTTTTGCAGGTGGAGTAGGAAGCCGTATGCATAGTAAAGATCGACCGAAACAATTTCTTGATATTTATAATAAGCCAATAATAGTTCACACAATTGAACATTTTCAGAATAGTGAAGATATAGATTCAATAGTTGTTGTTTGCATTGAAGGATGGATCGATTATATGAATCAACTTGTTTATCAATATAGATTAAATAAGGTGAAGAAAATTGTTCCAGGCGGAAAAACAGGACAACTATCTATTTATAATGGATTGATTGCTGCACAAGAAATTGCAAGAGATGAAGAGAATATTGTGCTTATTCACGATGGTGTAAGACCGTTGATCAATGAGGAATTGATAAAAAGAAATATTCAAGATGTTAAAGATTATGGAAGCTCAATTACAAGTGGGATAGTAAAAGAAACTATTGTTGAAATATATGATAACAACGATATAAAATTAGTTCCGGATCGTGCACACTCTCGAGTAGCAAAAGCTCCTCAGTGTTTTTGGCTGAAAGATATACTAAGCGCACATAAAAAGGCAATGAATGAACAAAGTTTTAATTTTATTGATTCATGTAGTATGATGAAATATTATGGATATAAACTCCATATGACAGATGGACCATATGAAAACATAAAAATTACTACGCCCGATGACTTTTATATGATGAGAGCAGTTTTGCAAGCTAAAGAAGATGCTCAGTTATATACACCTTATTAAAACGGTGATTAATTCAAAATAAGGAGTTGAAACGATGCTTTATTTATTGCTTTTATTTCTGATATTATTAATGTTATTGACGTTAATGATATTAGATAAAGATATATTTTCTCCATCATTTATAGTTTGTGCTGTTTTTTTTCTGAGCACGCTAGGATGTATTGTTAACGCTAGGTACTGGAAAACTGAAATAAGTATGGCAACAATATTAGTAATTGTTGGTGGATGTCTGGTTTTTTCTGTTATAGGTATAGTATGTAATAGTTGTTGTAAAAACATTTATGGGAAAAGAAATGCAAATGAAATATTTGAATTAAAACTAATAAAAGTTGATAATTGGAAAATCGTATTGATTTTATTAGTAAATTTAGTATTGATTTATTTACAGATAAAATTTGTAAATAATGTCATTGCAATGGCTTCTTCGAAATCCCTTTTATCGTGGGGAATGAAGATGGAATACTATAGAAATATAGTAAGTTATGACTCCTCAAATCTTCATATAGTTATTCCTTCTTATATAAATATTTTAAATAAAGCATCTATGATTCTTTCTTATATATTTGTATATATATGTGTTAATAATTTTTTAGTAAAAAAAGACTTTAAACTAATAAAAAGGTTTAATGTTATGGAAATGTTGCCAGTTATAGCGTACATATTATTTAACTTAGTATGCTCATCCAGGGGAGCTATTCTTCAAATATTTATAGCAACTATGGTCATGTATCATTTACTTTACCATAAACAAAATGGATGGAATAAACACTATAATATAAAAGCTTTAGTCAAAATAGTAGTAATTGCAACAGTTTTACTTATCATATTTGTGGAATTGAGAGATATTGTTGGAAGAAATTACTCAGAAACAGCCAAAAGTCCATTGTATTATATATGTTGCTATATTGGAGGGTCTATCCATTTATTAGATGATTTTATTAAAAAACCTATAGATGGATCTCAAATATGGGGAAAAGAAACATTTTATTCTATTATTCGATTCATTGGACAAAGATTTAATATTAAAGATTGGATATATATTTCGCATCTTGAATTTAGATATTCGAATGGCCTGAATGTTGGAAATATATATACAGCTTTTAGAAAGTATATTTATGATTTTGGATACTTTGGTGTGATTTGGTGTACTGCGCTTGTTTCATTTATATATAATCAAATATATTACACCATAAAATATAGTAAAAAAAGAAGTGTATTGTATGATATTTCTATTATATTTTTTGGATATATTGCTTATGGATATTTTTATATGTCAATACAGGAGCAACCACTATCTGCCATTCTTTGTACAACTACTATTATTATGCCTATATTATTTATGTTGGTTGTTTATTGTTTGAAATTAAAAGTTAGATTTTTAAAAATTAGATTTTGTAGGAGATGAAAAAAATGAAAAAAGGATTAGCACAAGTCCTTTTTGCAAATATTATTTTTTTACTTGTTGGAATTGTAAGTAATTTTTTATTACCTAAATATTTATCTATAGAATCGTATTCGTATATAAAAACGTATGCTTTATATATTTCTTATGCCGGTTTTTTCCATTTAGGATACAATGATGGAATGTACTTAAAATATGGTGGAAAAAAAATAGAAAATATATCAAAAAAGGATTTAAGTACAAATTTTTTGAATTATATTTTTGTACTATTGATTGCATCAATTGGTTTAGTAATATTTGGTGGAATAAGAAAGAGTTTCATAATGTATGCTTTTGCGGTTGGAGTATTTGCTACAAATTTCATAGGATATTTTAAAAGTTTCGCCCAGGCAATTGGGGAGTATAATTTATATGGAAAAGCATTAAATTATGAAAAAATTCTAGTCTTGATATTTGATCTTTTGCTCATTTTTCTGTGTAATACAGATAATTATAAACTCTATTTAAGCGTTCAAGTTTTGGCAAGTATAATTATAGCTGTCATTTTATGTTATGGAGTCAGTAGAAAAACTGGGATATTAAAAGGTGGAAAATTCTCTATTTCGGAAATAATAATTAATATCAGGCAAGGATTTATTTTGATGTTAGGGAATTTTTCAAGTTCTATATTTACAGGAATGGATCGTTGGTTTGTAAAAATATTGATGAATTCATTTTATTTTGCACAATATTCATTTGCGGTAAGTGTTGAACAGATTATTAATGTCTTTATTACACCAATTACTGTATCCATGTATAACTATTTTTGTAGAGAAACGAATATAGATAATATCAAAAAAATCAAAAAATTTGTATTAATTTGGGGTTGTTTGATTATTGGAGGCGCATTTCCATTAAAGTTCATTATTGAATGGATTTTACCCAAATATAAAGAAAGTTCAGGATTAATATTTATTTTATTTGCGGCACATGCATTTTATACCGTTATAAAGGGTATTTATGTCAATTATTATAAATCAAAATTATTACAAAAAATATATTTTTGGCAATTAAGTGGAATGACAGTAGTTGCTTTTGTGACGAATTGCATAGCATATTATTTGCTTAAATCTATGTATTCATTTGCTTTTGCAACTTTATTAACAGCACTGTTGTGGTATATTGTATGTGAAATTTTAACTAAAGAATTACGAGCGGATATTAGAGAAAATATTGCATTTGCTTTAATGGTATCCATGTATTTGGTATGTGGATTAAAAATGAGTGCAATTATAGGATGTATTTGTTATGTAATTGCATTTGGTCTTATTTTGATTTTTTTAATGAGAGATACATTAATGGAGATTATAAAAGAAATTAAAATGATATGTAATAAATTACTTAAAAAAAAGGAAAATGGATATGAATGATTTAAAAGAAAAGACAATATTAATAACAGGTGCAACGGGGCTTATTGGACAAGCAGTAATAAAAGAACTTTTAAAAACAAATAATTATATAAAAATTATTGCTTTGGTAAGAAATAAGGAAAAAGCATATCAAATATTAGGAAAAGAAACAGAAAATCTTGAATTTTATTTTGGAAATGTTGAAACAATTACTCCTCAAAAAATGAATGTTGATTATATCATTCATGCTGCTAGTCAAACATCAAGTAAATTATTTGTTGCAAATCCAGTTGAAACATCTTTGACAGCGCTTATTGGAACAAAAAATATGCTTGATATTGCAAGACTTAGCTCTGTTGAGGGATTTGTATATCTATCAAGTATGGAGGTATACGGAGCACCAACAACTGATGACAAAATATTTGAAAATTACAATACAAATATAGATACAATGAAAGTTCGCTCATGTTATCCTGAAAGCAAAAGAATGTGTGAAAATTTATGTGTATCTTATGCATCAGAATATAATGTGCCAGCAAAGGTAATTAGGCTTACGCAAACTTTTGGACCCGGTGTAAGATATGATGATGGAAGAGTTTTTGCTGAATTTGCAAGATGCGTTATAGAGAAAAAAGATATTATTCTTAATACTAAAGGTGAAACTAAGCGGAGCTATTTGTATACAGAAGATGCAGCAAAAGCTATTTTGACTATTTTGAAAGAGGGAATTGCTGGCGAGGCATATAATGTGGCAAATGAAGATACGTATTGTTCTATTTATGAAATGGCACTGTTAGTTGCTCAAAAATGTGCGCATAACAATATTTCAGTAAGAATTAAAGAAAATATGAATGAAAATTTGGGATATGCGCCAGTTCTCCATATGAATCTGGATACGTCAAAAATCAGGAAACTCGGATGGAAGCCTTTATATGGCCTTGAAGAAATGTTCAAAAAAATGATTGATTCGATGAAAACATTGATTTAAGATGCAGGGAAAAATAATAAATGAACAAAAAGGCAAGAATTATTGAATTAGATTATTTAAAAGGAATAGGAATTTTTTTAGTGGTATTAGGACACACTATTTTACTTCAGAATGCGTTATCTACAAAGTATGTAATTTTGGCTAGATTTATTTATTCTTTTCATATGCCACTTTTTTTCATAGCAAGTGGTATTATTTCTGGTTTACAAAGAAATTTACAATGTAATATAGTCAAAACAGCTAAAAAACTTCTGATTCCTTATTTTTTCTGGAGCTTTGTATATATAATTTTGTTTGCAATACAAAACAAGGTTTCATTATTGGAAAGAGTATATGCAACAATAACATGTCGTGGAATTGCACCACTTTGGTTTCTTGCAACACTGTTTGTAACTAAGATCTTTCTTTCTGAATATGAAAAAAGAATAGAAAACTTCATTACTTCAAAAGTAAAGAGACAAATATTATTGATTCTTATTTGCTTGGTATTAGCATTAGCTTTAAAAGTGCTTGTAAAAAATATACAAAGCCCGATTATATGCTATCCAATAATATCAGTTGCCAGAGTGTTTCTAGCTACAATATTTGAGTCAATGGGATATTTAATAGGACTAAATTGGAAAAGTATATGTCAGTATAAAAAAGCCTTTTTTATGATATCAGGGTTATGTTTTTTTATAGTGCAAAGCATAACACAAAATACTGTTAATATGCATACATATACTTTTGATTCTTTAGTAATTTTTATTATTACTGGTTTAACGGGGACATTATTTTTATTAGAAACTTGTTTAATGCTACCAAGAAACATTAAAGTTTTAAGTGAAATTGGAAAATCTTCTATGGATATTATGATTTTGCATTATCCACCTATGCCAATTTTGAAGGTATGTATAATAGTCGGTACATTATTGAAAAATGATGTAGCAATTGTCCTGATTACTATAATGGCGCTTTTTATTACATTCGAAATTCATAAATTATTCTTGGAACCTATACGAAAAAGATATTTATTATGAAATTGAGAGGAATTCCATGTAAATATATAAGTGCCTCAAAACCTTGTGTAGTGACTAATGCATTTCTTCTTGTTTACTGTAAAAACATGATATTAATGAGGTAATGCTTATGACCAGAACAAATCAAGAATCAGTAGCAACTTTTGGAGAGTTCCTTTGATCTACACCTTAGACTTATTCCTGGGCTTAACAGAATCGTACCATATTCAACGATAATCGACTTTCAATCTTAATATATATATGCCAGAAGATTTTAACTCTGCTACATTCAGAAACTTTTGTAGATACTAAAACAGTTATGATGCGGCGTATTGCAGAAGGATTCACCCGAATCCTTTTTTCTGTGAAGCAAAGGGTTTCTGAAAATAGACTCTAGGAGATTGAGGATCAGGTGAACTTCACTGTGTATGTACCGAAGGTAGATGAGCATTTTGTGGGCAGTCTGGCAGTTATTCCTCTGCAGCTTCTGGGTTATTATGTTTCTGTTGCTAAGGGTCTGGATGTCGATAAGCCGAGAAATCTTGCAAAGAGTGTTACAGTGGAGTAAAAAATACGTGTACAAGGCTGATTTATTTGCAGATTTGTGATATACTAAAATGCGAGTGAAAGACTGAAATAAAAATAATGCCGTGTGTGAAACACATGCTCCTTCAGAGCCAAAGCACACACGGTATATTTTAAATACCGCTATATAGTTTATAACGAAAATAAGACAAACTAAAAAGGAGTACAAAAAAATGAACTTATCTAAAATACACCACATCGCCATCATCGTATCTAACTACGAATCCGCCAAAGACTTCTACGTAAACAAGCTTGGCTTTTCCATCATCAGAGAAAACTATCGTTCAGAGCGCAGGGACTGGAAGCTGGATCTACGTGTGGATGAGCACACGGAGCTGGAGATTTTTGCAGAACCAAATCCACCGAAGCGGGTGAGCCGTCCGGAGGCTTGTGGTCTGCGTCATCTTGCTTTCTGTGTGGAGAGTGTGGAGCAGACGGTGAAAGAGCTGGCGGAGGTCGGGATCGAATGTGAGCCGATCCGTGTGGATGATTTTACCGGTAAGAAGATGACGTTTTTTCATGACCCGGACGGACTGCCGCTGGAGCTGCATGAGTAAGAGGAAATGGAGCAAATGATATTTCGTAAGGCAGTAAAAGATGATTTTGACAACATAAAATCTCTGTACTGGGAGCTGATCAATCAGGAGCAGGGTGATCCATCGTTTCCACATTGGAAGAAAGGTATCCATCCTTCTGATGAAATGCTGCGTAACAGTATTGATAAGAAGGAACTGTATGTTCTGACAGATGGCGGCGAGATGACCTTCAAAATGTATGAGCTGGTTTTGTAATCTATGGGTGAGAAAAGAGCGTATAAACCAAGAAGGCCCGGAGGTGGCCGTAGGAAATCTAAGCCGGAGTATGATGCCGGGAAGATCCTTAAGGAACTGATGAATCCGTCTGTTGTGCTTTATGAAGAGGGGATGTCTTTGCAGGCCATTGCAGATGAGCTGGGGCTGAATCCGATCAAGGTTCGGAAGCTGCTTATCACGGCCGGTGTGTATGTATCGGATATGGCGGAGAAGGTGCAGGAGACCTTTGATGATTTCAGAAAAACACAGGATCATAAAGCTGCTGTCCTTTCAACTGCAAATGCTCTTGGCCTGTCCAGGTCCTCTGTTACTTCATATCTTCCGTACAAAAAGGGTGTGTATTTTCCAGGTACAGCACCGGCAGATAAGATCAGTGTTGGAGCCGAGCGGCAGCGGAGGTACAGAGCGATGAAGCGTTGGAGGAATGCCCCAACAGAAGAAGGATCAGCAGATGTTCGTATAACAGCGAGATCAAAATGAAATAATGGTTGACAGAACCGGGAAAGAGCGTACTGTTCGAGTGGGATTTGCATATGTTGCACAAAGTAAAACAGCCATCAACTTGTTATTTGCTCTATGAAATGATAAAATCAAAATAAAACAGGTGAGTTGTAACCTCGTGCTTGAGGAACAGCTTCAGAAAGGAGTCTGAAAAGCATGGGAAGATTTGTGAACCCGGATAACAGTGCATTTCAGGTTGCCCTTAACTCCAGAATATATGTGGATAAGACTGGCCTGATCGAGTACACAAACAGTGTTCTTGATACAACAAATGCCTATATTTGCAATAGTCGGCCGCGTCGGTTCGGAAAATCTTATGCGGCTAATATGTTGGCTGCGTATTATAGTAAAGGCGCAGATTCTGAGCAGATGTTTTCTGGATTGCAGATAAGCAGGGCGGCCGACTTTAAAAAGCATCTTAACAAGTATGATGTGATCCATATCGATATTCAGTGGTTTCTGGCAAACTGTGATGATGCGGATAATATAGTGAAGCATGTCACGGAGGCGGTTCTGGATGAATTGCGGGAAGTTTATCCGGATGTTCTGCCACTTGAAGTATCTGGCTTGCCGGATGCACTTTCAAGAATCAAAGATAAGGTGGGACAGAAGTTTATCGTCATCATTGATGAATGGGACGTACTGATTCGTGATGAGGCGGCCAATAAAAAAGCACAGGAAGATTATATAAATTTCCTGCGAGGAATGTTCAAAGGAATAGAACCTACAAAGTATATTCAACTGGCGTACCTTACAGGTATTCTTCCCATAAAGAAGGAAAAAACACAGTCAGCTCTGAATAACTTTGATGAGTTTTCTATGCTGAGCCCAGGCAGTCTCGCACCGTATGTCGGTTTTACTGAGAATGAAGTGCAGAAACTGGCAGAAGAATATCATCAGGATTTTGATGAGGTAAAGCGTTGGTATGATGGATATCTGCTGAATGGTCATCAGGTTTATAATCCTCGAGCAGTTGTTGGCGTGATGCTTCGGGGAGAATTCAAGAGCTATTGGTCAGAAACAGCTTCGTATGACGTGATTGTTCCGCTGATCAACATGAATTATGGTGGTTTGAAAACAGCTATTATTGAAATGATCTCTGGGGCAGAGGTTAAAGTAAACACAGCAACCTTTAAGAACGATACGGTAAGCATCAAAAGTAAGGATGATGTGTTAACATACATGATTCACCTGGGTTATTTTGGATATAACCCCAAATTAAAGACTGCCTTCGTGCCGAATGAAGAGATTCGACAAGAACTTACAGCTGCTGTTGAAAGTAAGCAGTGGAATGAGATGCTGGAATTCCAGAAAAATTCGGAACATTTACTTGATGCTACGTTGGACATGGATGGAGTAGAAGTTGCTGCACAGATTGAAAAAATCCACAACGAGTATGCGTCTTCCATTCAATATAACAATGAGAATTCGCTGAGCAGTGTTTTGGCAATTGCATATTTAAGTGCAATGCAGTACTATTTTAAACCTGTCCGGGAATTGCCGACAGGCCGTGGATTTGCTGATTTTGTGTTTATCCCAAAGATAGAGTACTGTTCATCTTATCCGGCGCTGATCGTAGAGCTGAAGTGGAATCAAAATGCCCAGACTGCCGTGATGCAGATTAAAGATAAAAAATATCCTTCTTCAATTCTGGATTACACAGGTGAAATCCTGCTTGTTGGGATCAACTATGATAAAACCAGTAAGGAACATCAATGTTTGATCGAAAAATATGAAAAAGAGTGACTTTGGAACATAATTGTATAATAAAAAAACACAAAATAGAAAGACTGCCGCAGGTTTCGCGCTTGCGGCATTTTGCAGTTTGTACAAAAAACACAGAAAATATATTGGAAAAAGAGCGGGAAAAGGGTATAATGTCAGAGAAAGTGTGATTGATAAAATACAGACGTTTTTTTTCTGCTTTGTCAGGTCATAAATAAGTGAGGCGGGGGATGTAACAATGGAACAGCAGCATATGTTTACCAACCGGATGATCCGTAATCTTCTGGTGCCGGTAGTGCTGGAGCAGATTTTGAATTCGATAATGGGAACCGCAGATACCATGATGGTCAGCAATGTGGGATCTGCGGCTCTTTCTGCGGTATCGCTGGTGGATTCCATCAATGTGCTTCTGATCCAGGCTTTTTCGGCGCTGGCAGCGGGAGGCGCCATTGTCTGCGCCCAGTATATCGGACAGAGGAATTATGAGAAGGCGAACATGTCTGCCAGGCAGGTGCTTTTTATCATCACAGCGATCTCTGTAGTGGTGTCTGCAGTCTGTCTGATCTTTCAGAAACCGCTTTTGAGGCTGATCTTCGGTGCGGTGGATGCGGATGTTATGCGTGCATCGGAAACCTATTTCTTTTTCACGGCACTGTCATTCCCCTTTATTGCGGCTTATGATTCTGCGGCTTCGATCTTTCGTGCCCAGGAGAATACCAAGGGGCCTATGACTATCTCCATGATCTCCAATATCATGAACATTGGCGGAAACGCGGTTCTGATCTGGGTTTTCCACCTTGGTGTTGCAGGAGCGGCGATCTCCACACTGGTTTCCCGTATTTTCTGTGCAGTGGTTGTTCTCTGGCAGCTGCGTAAGGATCGTCAGCCTGTCGTTGTGAAGGATTATCTGAAGATCCGACCGGACTGGAGCATGATCGGACGGATCCTGGGACTTGGGATCCCTTCGGGAATTGAGAACAGTATGTTTCAGCTTGGAAAGCTTGCCATCCAGTCTACGGTTTCCACATTGGGAACAGCAGCTATCGCAGCTCAGGCAATGACCAATATCCTTGAGAACCTGAATGGTATCGCAGCCATCGGAGTAGGTGTGGGCCTGATGACTATCGTAGGCCAGTGTCTTGGTGCCGGGCGAAAGGATGAGGCGGTCTATTACATAAAAAAACTCTGCGTCATTGCAGAGGCAGTTATTATCGTAAGCTGCCTGATTGTGTATGCTTTGGTCAGACCAGTGACGATCCTTGGCGGAATGGAGAGTACCAGTGCGGAAATGTGCATCCACATGATCACATGGATCACCATTGTAAAGCCTGTGGTATGGACAATGGCGTTCGTGCCGGGGTATGGTCTTCGTGCAGCCGGTGATGTGAAGTTTTCCATGATCACCTCCTGCTGTACCATGTGGGCGTGCAGGTTCTGCCTCTGTGTTTTCCTGATCCGTGTCCTGGGCTTCGGGCCTATGGGTGTCTGGATCGGAATGTTTGCGGACTGGACTGTTCGTGGGATTATTTTTACCTGGCGTTTCCACAGCCGCAAATGGCTGGAGCACAAGGTAATTTAAAAAGGAGGGCGTCGTATATATGAAGAACGGACTGGAAGATCAGTATGTCATAAAAAACAACAAGCGCCTCCGCTACGGCTACACAACAGGCTCCTGTGCAGCCGGGGCAGCCAGGGGTGCAGTCCGGATGCTGCTTTCGGGAGAGACTCTTTCCGAGGTAGAGCTTGATACCCCAAAGGGAATCACTCTCACATTACAGCTTCACGATATTACCCGGGGCGAAACGTATGTCTCCTGTGCTGTACAGAAGGATGCAGGTGATGATCCGGATACCACCAACGGGATCCTGGTCTATGTAAAAGCGGAGAAGTTTTCTATCTCAGCGGCAGAACAGGCCGGGCAGCAGCAGAAAACAGAGAAATCCCGGCCTCAAATCATCCTGGACGGTGGGATCGGGGTGGGGCGTGTCACCAAGCCGGGACTTTCCCAGAACGTAGGCGAGGCGGCGATCAATCCGGTTCCCAGAGCCATGATCCTGCGGGAAGCCGAAGAGGCGGCCCAGGAATATGACTACGAGAGCGGTCTGAAGCTTACCGTATCCGTCCCTCAGGGGGAGGAGATCGCGAAGAAAACCTTTAATCCCCGTCTTGGCATTCTTGGCGGGATCTCCATACTTGGAACCAGCGGGATCGTGGAGCCTATGAGTGAGAAGGCTCTGATTGAAAGCATCCATGTGGAGATGAAGCAGCATTTCTGCCAGGGAGAAAACTATATCCTGGTGACACCGGGGAATTACGGTGCGGATTATCTCAGGGAGCATATGTCCATTCCCTTTGAGAACAATATCAAGTGCAGCAACTATGTAGGAGAGACCATTGACATGGCTATTGATATGGGCGTAAAGGGCATTCTTTTTGTGGCTCATATCGGTAAGTTTGTAAAGGTTGCCGCCGGGATCATGAATACCCATTCCCACTGTGCTGACGGAAGGATGGAGGTTCTCTGTGCAAGTGCCATCCGTGCAGGGGGCTCTCTGGAATGTGCCAGAGAGATCCTGAAGGCGGGGACTACCGATGAGGCGCTGGCTGTTCTTGACAGCTATGGTATCCTGAAAGAGACTATGGCTGTGGTCATGGAGAAGATCCAGTTTTATCTGGACCACAGATCTTATGAGCAGATCCTTCTGGGTGCTGTGGTGTTTTCCAATGTATACGGACTGCTGGGGCAGACCCGGGATGCAGAGGAGCTGATTCATAAGATACAGGAGCAGGCAGTCGGGGTGAATGATATTTCATGACAGGAAACCCCGGTCCGGATGGAAGTTTTTTAATTTCAGGACAAAATTTGATAAAAATAACAGACAGGTTTTATCCTGTCCGGAAAATATAGGAGGAAAGAAATATGGCAGGTAAATTATATGGTGTAGGTGTAGGACCGGGAGATCCGGAGCTTCTTACCTTAAAAGCACTTCGTCTTGTAAAGGAGGCAGAGGTGATCGCGCTTCCGGGACAGGTTCCGGAGGATACGGTAGCATTTAAGATCGTGGAGGGCGCTTATCCGGAGCTTGGAAAAAAGGAGCTTCTTGCAGTTCCTTTTCCAATGTCCAAGGATCCTGAAGTGCTGAAGAGCTATCATGATGCAGGAGCAGAAAAAGTCAAGGCTGTCCTGGACCAGGGTAAAGACGTGGTATTTCTCACACTGGGAGATCCTACCGTGTATTCCACATATCTCTATATTCATCACAGACTTGTGGCTCAGGGCTATGAGACGGAGATCGTCTGTGGGATCACATCCTTCTGTGCAGTTTCCGCACGTCTGAATACCGGACTTGTGGAGAAGGCAGAGCCTCTTCACGTGATCCCGGCTTCCTATCAGATTGAGGATGCGCTGAAGCTTTCCGGTACCAAGGTCCTTATGAAAGCCGGAAAGAAAATGAAGGATGTGAAGGCGGAGCTTCTTTCCCAGGGAGCAGAGGCCATGATGATCGAAAACTGCGGAATGCCGGACGAAAAGATCTACCGGACCGTGGAGGAGATCCCTGAGGATGCAGGATATTATTCCCTGATCATTATCAAAGAAAATAAAGACAGAAGAGAGGAATAGATTATGGTACATTTTGTAGGAGCAGGTCCGGGAGCACCGGATCTTATTACAGTAAGAGGTAAACAGTATCTGGAAGAGGCAGATGTGATCATCTATGCGGGATCTCTTGTAAATCCCCAGCTTCTGGAGTATTCCAAGGATGTGTGCACCATCCATAACAGTGCAAAGATGACCCTTGAGGAAGTGATCTCTGTTATGGAGAGAGCAGAGGCTGAGGGTAAGATGACCGTTCGTCTCCACACCGGCGATCCTTGTATCTACGGTGCGATCCGTGAGCAGATGGATATCCTGGATGAAAAGGGGATCCCCTACGATTCCTGCCCGGGTGTCAGTGCCTTCTGCGGAGCTGCATCTGCACTGAACCTGGAGTATACACTTCCGGATATTTCCCAGAGTGTGATCATCACAAGAATGGAAGGAAGGACACCGGTGCCGGCAAAAGAGAGCATTCAGTCCTTTGCCGCTCATAATGCGACTATGGTCATTTTCCTCAGTACAGGTATGCTGGAGGAGCTGAGCCGCAGACTGGTGGAGGGCGGATACCGTGAGGACACACCGGCTGCTATCGTCTACAAGGCAACCTGGCCTGATGAGAAGAAGTTTATCTGTACAGTGGGTACTCTGGCTCAGACAGCAAAAGAGAACAAGATCACAAAAACAGCTCTTATGCTGGTAGGTGATGCGGTCAATGCTGCAAGCTATGACAGATCCAAGCTGTATGATCCGGGCTTTACCACAGAGTTCCGTGAGGCTACGAAATAAAATATGAACATTTCCATCATTTGCTTCAGTATGACAGGGCTGGAGACAGGGGAAAGGCTTCAGAGGGCTCTGGAAAAAGAGGGTGAGAGTGTCACCCTTGCAAAAAAGAGCCGGTACCTTCCGGATCCGATCTCTGTTTCCACTTCTCAGTGGGCAGGGGAACAGTTCCGGGCAGGAAAAGAGGGCGTGATCTTTATTGGCGCCTGCGGGATCGCAGTGCGCAGCATCGCACCTTACATTGTCGGAAAAAAGACGGATCCGGCTGTGCTGGTGATCGATGAGTGCGGAAAATTTGTCATTGCTCTTCTTTCCGGACATCTTGGCGGAGCCAATGAGCTGGCACTTCGCTGTGCCGGATATCTTAAGGCAGTGCCGGTTGTGACAACAGCCACAGATCTTCACAGTCGTTTTGCAGTGGATGTTTTTGCAAAAAAGAATGGCTGTGCTATTTTTCATATGAAGGCTGCGAAGGAGGCTTCTGCGGCCCTTCTTGCAGGAGAGAGCGTTGGCTTCTACAGTGAGTTTCCATGGAACGGAGAGCTGCCGGAGGGTCTGGTGCTTTGCGGGAAAGACGGAAGGCCCTCAGCTGCAGCGGATCCGGAGAATGGTGAGAAAGCCGGTGAGGCACCGGAAACAGGTATTGCGGTGACGATCCACAGAGGCTGTCTGCCCTTTAAAAATACAGTCCATGTGGTGCCGCCCGCTGCAGTTCTGGGAATGGGCTGCCGCAGGGGAAAGGATGCAGTCTCCATCCAGAAGGCGGCAGAGGAATGTCTGAAGGAATCAGATGTTTACAGAGAAGCACTGGGAGCTGTTGCCAGTATTGATCTGAAGAAAGAAGAGGTGGGACTTCTTTCTCTGGCAGAAGCCTGGCAGCTTCCGTTTCTGACCTTTACAGAGGAAGAGCTGAAGGCAGTGCAGGGTGAATTTACCCCGTCACAATTTGTAAAAAAGATAACAGGTGTAGAGAATGTCTGTGAGAGAAGCGCGGTTCTGGGTTGCGGACAGGGTACACTGATCAGAAAAAAAACAGGCCGGGACGGTGTGACCACCGCCCTTGCAGCCGGAAATCGGAGGATACGTTTTGAGTAAGATTTATGTTGTAGGAATTGGCCCGGGTGCGTATGACCAGATGACTGGAAGAGCGATCCGTGCATTAAATGAAAGTGATGTGATCATCGGTTACACCGTATATGTGGATCTTGTAAAGGAGTATTTTGCAGGTAAAGAGTTCATGACCACACCGATGAAAAAAGAGGTAGACCGCTGTGTACTTGCTTTTGATGAGGCAAAAAAAGGAAAAACCGTTTCCATGATCTGCAGTGGGGATGCCGGTGTTTACGGTATGGCAGGTCTGATGTATGAGGTAGGTGAAAACTATCCGGATGTGGAGCTGATCATTATCCCGGGTGTGACAGCAGCTACAGGCGGCGCCGCAGTGCTGGGTGCACCGCTGATCCATGACTTCTGCCTGATCAGCTTAAGTGATCTTCTGACTCCGTGGGAGAAGATCGAGGCAAGGCTTCTGGCAGCAGCACAGGCGGATTTTGTGGTATGCCTTTACAATCCGTCCAGCAGAAAACGTAAGGATTATCTTCAGAAGGCCTGTGATCTGATGATGAAATACAAGTCCCCGGACACTGTCTGCGGCACGGTCGCCCAGATCGCACGTGACGGCGAGACTGCACAGGTTATGACACTGAAGGAGCTTCGTGATACAGAAGTGGATATGTTTACTACCGTATTTGTGGGAAATTCACAGACTAAGAATGTAAACGGCAAGATGGTAACACCAAGGGGATATAAGAATGTATAAAGCCATTGTTTTTGCAGGGACCACCGAGGGCTACGCACTCTGTGAGTTCCTTGCGGAAAATCATGTTCCGGTCTATGCCTGTGCAGCTACGGAATATGGCGGATCCCTTCTGAAGGAAAATGAATTTCTCCATGTCAGCGCCGGAAGGCTGAAAATCGAAGATATGGAGGAGCTTTTCCGGAGGGAAGCGCCGGAGATCGTTCTGGATGCCACTCATCCCTATGCGGCAGAGGTGACAAAAAATATCCGGTCTGCCTGTGAGAACGAAAATATCCGTTATCAGCGTGTTCTTCGCCCGGAGGGAGAGAAGAACCGTGAAGCCATCTACGTGGAAAGCACGGAGAAGGCGGCAGAATTTCTTTCCGGCACAGAGGGGAACATTTTTCTTACCACAGGAAGCAAGGAGCTGTCTAAATTTACAGTGATCCCGGATTACCAGGAGAGGCTTTTTGCCCGGGTGCTGTCCATCCCTTCTGTGATTAGCTCCTGTGCGGAGCTGGGGATCGAGGGAAAGCATCTCATCGGTATGCAGGGGCCATTTTCCACAGAGATCAACGAAGCGATGCTTCGTCAGTTCCAGTGCAGCTATCTGGTCACCAAGGATACCGGTCTGGCAGGTGGATTTCCGGAAAAGATGGAGGCCTGTCAGCGCTGCGGCGCCACACCTGTGATCATCGGAAGACCTTTGCAGGAGGAGGGGCTGTCCCTGCCGGAAGCAAGGGTATTTCTGGCAAAGCTGTTCGGCCTTACCCTGTCACAGAGGGTTTCTCTTGTGGGCATCGGCATGGGTGCGGAAAAAACCCTGACCCTGGAAGGAAAGAAGGCCTTTGATGAGGCGGAGCTTCTGATCGGTGCAAAGCGTATGACAGATGCCGTACAGAGGCCCGGACAGATGGTTCTCCATGAGTACCGCAGTGATAAGATCGTGGAGTATATCAAGGCACATCCACAGTACCGTACCGTTGCCATTGCCCTTTCCGGAGATGTGGGCTTCTACAGCGGCGCAAGGAAGCTGATGGATCTTCTGGATGGCGATGTCCAGGTGATCTGTGGGATTTCTTCTGTTGTTTATTTTATGGCGAAGATCGGTCTTTCCTGGGATGATGCCAGGATCGTCAGCGCTCATGGAAGAGACTGCAATCTGATCTCACTGATCCGACATAACCCCAAGGTCTTTTCCATTCTGGGAACAGAGGATGGGGTAGCTCGTCTGGCTTCTCGTCTGGTTGAGTATGGAATGGGTGATGTGACCCTTTATGTAGGCGAAAATCTTTCCTACGAAAATGAAAAGATCTTTCATGCCAGGGCAGCAGATCTTACAGAATACCGGGGAGATGCATTAAGCGTGGTAACTGCGTGCAATGAAAAGGCAGAACCTTTGCCCGCAGTTCACGGAATCTGTGATGAGGAATTTCTCCGTGGGAAGGCGCCTATGACAAAGGAAGAGGTGCGTACGGTTTCTCTGTCCAAGCTTCGTCTTCAGGAGGATTCTGTCTGCTATGATGTGGGAGCGGGCACAGGCTCGGTTTCCGTTGAGATGGCGCTGCGTGCCTGGAAGGGGCAGGTCTATGCCATCGAGAAAAAGGAGGATGCCCTTGCTCTTCTTAAGGAGAACAGGCGGAAATTTGCCGCAGATAATCTGGAGATCGTACCGGGTACTGCACCGGAAGCTATGGTGGAGCTGCCTGTTCCGACACATGCTTTTATCGGCGGGTCTTCCGGAAACATGAATGAGATCATCCGGCTTCTTCTGGACAAAAATCCGGAAGTACGGATCGTGATCAACTGCATCACTCTGGAGACTGTGACGGAAGCCATGAATGCCATACGAGATTTCAGCCTGACAGATGTGGATATCGTACAGCTGTCTGCGGCAAGATCAAAATCTATCGGAAGGTATCATATGATGATGGGTGAGAATCCGATCTATATTATTTCCTGCAGCGGAAGAGGGGAGGAGATTTAGGTGAAGATCCCGAGAATACTTCTTGCGGCAGGTGCCAGCGGAAGCGGAAAAACCCTGATCACCTGCGGACTGCTTCAGGCGCTGGTGAACCGTGGCCTTAAGGTAGCTTCTTTTAAATGCGGCCCGGATTACATAGATCCCATGTTCCACAGCCGTGTGATCGGTACAAGATCCCGAAACCTGGATACGTTTTTTACAGATGGAGACAGGACCCGGTATCTTCTGGCAAAGAACGCATCGGACTGTGAGATCGCAGTGATGGAGGGAGTCATGGGGTACTATGACGGTGTAGGAGGGATCACCTCCAGAGCCAGTGCCTATGATCTGGCCTCCACCACAGATACACCGGTGATCCTGATCGTAAACAGCCGTGGCATGAGTGTTTCCCTGGCTGCCTATGTAAAGGGCTTTCTGGAATACAAAAAGGACAGCCATATCTGCGGCGTGATCTTTAACCAGATGTCTCCCATGCTGTATCCCCGAATGAAAAAGCTTCTGGAAGAGGAGCTTTCCGTAAAGGTACTGGGATATGTTCCGAAGGTGGAGGACTGTGTGATCGAAAGCCGTCATCTGGGGCTGGTGCTTCCGGAGGAGATCCCGGAGCTGAAAAGCCGTCTGCAGAAGCTTTCCGAGGTGCTGGAGAAAACTTTGGATATCGATGGGATCCTGGAGCTTGCAGGGGGAGCACCGGAGCTTGCGGCGCCGGAGCCGGAAATGCTTATACAGAAGGATACTGCCTTCGGATACCGGACAGAGGAAAAGGTACGGATCGGTGTGGCGGATGATGAAGCCTTCTGCTTTTTCTATGCGGATAATTTAAATCTTCTGGAGCAGATGGGAGCGGAGCTGGTACGTTTTTCACCCATTCATGACAGAGAGCTTCCGGAGGATCTGGACGGGCTTCTTTTAAGCGGCGGTTACCCGGAATTAAACGGGGAGGCGTTGGAAGAAAATCAGGAAATGTGCACCCGGATCCGGGAAGTTATCCTGGACGGAATGCCCTGTCTGGCAGAATGCGGCGGATTCATGTATCTTCATCAGGAGATGGAGGATATGGAAGGAAAGCAGCGCAGAGTCTGCGGGGTGATCCCCGGAAGAGCTTACCGGACACCGAAGCTGAACCGGTTCGGTTATATCACCCTTACGGAAAAACAGGATACCGGACTTGGGGAGATACCGGCTCATGAATTCCATTATTTTGATTCCACAGATTGCGGAGAGGATTTTCATGCGGCAAAGCCGGCATCTAAAAGAGGATGGGATTGTATCCATGACCGGGGCAGGCTGATGGCAGGATTTCCTCATCTTTATTATTACGGAAATCCCAGGGTTCCGGCACGCTTTCTGAAGAACGCACTGGAATATAAGAAGGAACGGAGGCAGAAAAAAGATGCTGAAATATAGTCTTCCTGCACTGGTCATAGGATTTGTGCTGGATCTTCTGATCGGAGATCCCAGATGGCTTTATCATCCGATCTGCGTCATCGGCAATCTGATCGCAGTGCTGGAAAAAGTGATCCGAAAGATTTTTCCGAAAAATCACGGCGGTGAGCTGACAGGAGGCTTTCTGATCGTAGTGCTTGTCTGTCTGTTCAGCGGTGGGGTGCCGCTTCTGGTGCTTCACTATCTTTACCGGTATCTGCCGGTGGCCGGATTTGTGCTGGAGGTATTCTGGTGCTATCAGCTTCTTGCTACCCGCTCCTTAAAAGACGAGAGTATGAAGGTTTATGACCGGCTGAAAAACGGAACTCTGGAGGAGGCACGCTATGCGGTGTCCATGATCGTAGGCCGTGATACCAGTGAGCTTACGGAAACCGGCGTGACAAAGGCAGCAGTGGAAACAGTTGCGGAAAATGCATCCGACGGCGTGATCGCCCCCATGCTTTATATGGCTATCGGCGGGGTGCCGCTGATGTTTCTGTACAAGGGCATCAATACCATGGATTCCATGCTTGGATATAAAAATGACAAATATCTCTATTTTGGCCGTGTTGCGGCAAAGCTGGATGATGTGGCCAATTATATCCCTGCCAGAATCTCCGGATGGCTGATGGTGGCAGGAACTGTTTTTACAGGAATGGATATAAAAAACGCGGCAAAGATCTACAAACGTGACCGGAGAAATCATGCAAGCCCCAACTCAGCCCAGACAGAGGCTGCCATGGCCGGAGCGCTGGATGTACAGCTTGCGGGAAATGCATATTATTTCGGAAAATTATATGAAAAACCCACGATCGGGGATCCGATCCGTCCGGTGGAGCCGGAGGATATCAAAAGAGCTAACCGGCTGATGTACGCGGCATCCATACTGGGTGTGGTGGTTTTTGGACTGCTCAGTGCGGGCATCCGGTTCGGGTTATTAAGGTAACAATAAATACAGACAGGAGAATGACCAATGACAAAACACATACATGGAGGAGACGTATATAAACACAAAGACTGCCTGGATTTTTCGGCAAATCTGAATCCTTTGGGAACACCGGAAAGTGTGAAGCAGGCCATTATCCACAGTCTGGATCATATTGCACAGTATCCCCGGGTGGGATGCGGCGTTCTCAGGGAAAGGATCGCAGAATCGGAAGGTGTAAAAGCGGAAGAGGTAATATGCGGTAACGGAGCTGCAGAAGTGATCTTCACGCTCTGTCACGCAGTAAAGCCAAAGAGGGCTCTGATCCCGGCGCCTACTTTCGCAGAATACGGACAGGCTCTGGCCAGCACAGGCTGTGAACTGGAATATTACATGCTGACGGAAAATGACGGCTTTGTGCTCAGTGAGGCATATCTGGATATCCTCCATAAGGGACTGGATATGGCTTTCTTATGCAACCCCAATAATCCTACCGGCATGCTGATCCCCCACAGGCTTCTGAAAAAGATCCTGGAAAAATGCAGAAAACTGGATATCCTGCTGGTGGTAGATGAATGTTTCCTTGATTTTGTAAAGGACCCGGAAGAGTATTCTCTGAAGCGTTCTCTTTCCGGGTTCAATAATCTTTTTATCCTGAAGGCATTTACAAAAAGATATGCCATAGCCGGGGTGCGGCTGGGCTATGGCCTCTGTTCTGACAGAAAGCTGATGGAAAGGATGGAGCTCTGCGTTCAGCCATGGAATGTTTCCACCATGGCCCAGGCAGCCGGGCTCCAGGCACTTACAGAGACGGAATATGTAGAGGAGGGAAGACAGCTTGTTTTTCGGGAGGCACAGTGGCTGAAGGATGAGCTGGTCCGCATTGGGTATAAAGTATTTCCGTCGGAAGCAAATTATATTTTCTTTAAAGGACCGGAGGAGCTGTTTGACTTCTGTTTGCGGAAACGGATCCTGATCCGTGACTGCAGCAATTATCCGGGACTTACAAAGGGGTATTATCGGATCGCGGTAAAGCGCCATGAAGAAAATGTAAAACTGATCGAAGTACTTGAGGGAGGTATATTATGGCAAAAGCAATAATGGTGCAGGGAACCATGTCCAATGCCGGAAAAAGCCTGCTGGCTGCGGGACTTTGCAGGATCTTTAAGCAGGATGGATATCGTGTGGCTCCTTTTAAATCACAAAATATGGCACTGAATTCCTTTATCACAGAGGATGGCCTTGAGATGGGGCGGGCCCAGGTCATGCAGGCAGAGGCAGCCGGGATCAGGCCGTCTGTCCTGATGAATCCGATCCTTCTGAAGCCTACCAATGATGTAGGATCCCAGGTGATCGTAAACGGAGAAGTTCTTGGAACCATGAGTGCCAGGGACTATTTCAAATATAAGAAGACCCTGGTTCCGGATGTGATGAAGGCATACAACGCTCTTGCAGCGGAAAACGATATCATTGTCATCGAAGGTGCGGGAAGCCCTGCCGAGATCAATCTCAAGGATGAGGATATTGTAAATATGGGTATGGCAAAGATGGCCAAGGCACCGGTCCTTCTTGTGGGTGATATTGACCGTGGAGGCGTTTTCGCCCAGCTGATCGGTACGGTGGAGCTTCTGGAGGACGATGAGAAGGCTATGGTAAAGGGGCTGATCATCAACAAATTCCGCGGAGATAAGACTATTCTGGACCCTGGTGTTGTCATGCTTGAGGAAAGAAGCGGGATCCCGGTGGTGGGTGTGGCGCCTTATCTGGATATCCAGGTGGAGGATGAGGACAGCCTGACGGAGCGTTTTGACCGGAAGCAGGAAGCCGGTGTCATTGATATCGCGGTGATCCGTACACCAAGGATTTCCAACTTTACGGATTTTAATCCTTTTGAGAGCATTCCCGGAGTTTCTCTCCGTTATGTTAAACACCCGAGAGATCTTCACTCTCCGGACATGATCATCCTTCCTGGAACCAAGAACACCATGGGTGATCTGATCTGGATGCGGGAAAGCGGAATGGAGGCAGCAGTTCTCAAGGAAGCCTCCAGAGGCAAGCTGATCTTTGGTGTCTGCGGTGGCTATCAGATGCTGGGTGAAACCTTAAGTGACCCTCATGGAGTTGAAAATGGCGGTTCCATGAAAGGGATGGGACTTCTTCCCATGGAAACGGTATTTGCCGAAAAGAAAACCAGGACCAGGGTGCAGGGGCATTTCGGTCAGCTGTCCGGTGTGTTTGCTCCTCTTTCCGGTGCGGAGATCGAGGGCTATGAGATCCATATGGGCGAAAGTATCCTGAAGGAGAATGCAGGAACAGCAACGAAGATTACAGACAGCGTCAGCGGTAAGAAAAAAGAAGAGGGTGCTTTTGCGGGAAATGTGTGCGGAACCTATATCCACGGCGTTTTTGATAAGGAAGCATCTGCAGAGGCGATCATACGCGTGATCGGCGAGAAAAAAGGGATTGATGTGGAAAATATGACAGGCGTGGATTTTGCGGCATTTAAGGAACAGCAGTATGATATCCTGGCTGCAGAGCTGCGGAAGCATCTGGATATGAAAAAAATCTATGAGATACTGGAAAACGGGATTACGGAGGAAGAATAGAAATGAAAGTAGAGCTTGAAAATGTAAAACCCATGGAGATCGAAAAAAGAAGCTTTGAGATCATCACAGAAGAGCTTGGGGATACTCCCCTGATCCCGGGAACCGAGCTGATCGTAAAACGCTGCATCCACACAAGCGCAGATTTTGATTATGCAAAAAATCTCTGCTTCTCGGAGGGGGCAGTGGAGAAGGCAATGGACGCCATCCGCAACGGTGCCTGCATCGTCACAGATACCCAGATGGCAAAGGCCGGGATCAACAAGCGTGCACTTGCCCGCTACGGCGGTGAGGCTTACTGCTTCATGTCCGACGAGGATGTGGCTGCCCTTGCAAAAAAGAACGGGACTACCAGAGCCACAGCCAGCATGGACAAGGCAGCAGAGATGGATAAAAAGCTGATCTTTGCCATTGGAAATGCACCTACCGCACTGGTACGTCTTTATGAGCTTATTGAGAACGGAAAGCTTTCTCCTGAGCTGATCATCGGTGTGCCGGTAGGATTTGTGAATGTTGTGCAGTCCAAGGAGCTGATCATGCACGCAGATGTGCCTTATATTGTGGCAAAAGGACGCAAGGGTGGAAGCAATATTGCTGCGTGCATTGTAAATGCCCTGCTCTACATGATCGATAACCGGAGAGATTAGGAGCCGGTAACCTCCTTCAGAAGCTGACAGGCAGGCAGAAAATCCTTGGATGGAATAGAGGAGCAGGAGAGGACCAGGGTGACCTCGGCTCCGTTTTCTCTGAGAACCTCCAGTCCCAGACCACGGTTCCGGGCTCTGTCTGTCAGTTCACTGCCTGTGAGAGAACAGGGAAGAGTAAGGGCAAGGCTGGTTCCTGCGGCTCCTGTTTGGATCTGGCAGTCCTGGCCAAAGGTTTCCCGGACAGCCTGGGAAAGAGCCTTCAGCTTCTGGGAATAAAGGCGGCGGAGCTTTCTAGTCTGGGAAGCCAGATGCCCGTCGCGGATAAACTGGCAGAGCGCGATCTGTTCTGCCTTGGAAGCAGTCTGATTATAAAAGGCTGCTTTTTTTGTATATTTTTCCCGGAGAGAGCGCGGCAGTACCATGAAGCTGACACGGATGGAGGGCAGTAGCAGTCTGGAAAAGGAACCGATATAGACAACGTTTTCACCACCTGCAAGACCGAAAAGTGAAGGCGTCGGCTTCTGGAAATAAACAAATTCGTTTTCGAAATCATCCTCAATGATCAGATGGTCATTGATCTCTGCATGACGGATCAGCTCCAGGCGTCGTTTTACCGGCATGATCTCGCCCCATTTCGTCATGTGAGCAGGAGAAACATAGATCACATCGCAGCTTTTGTCCCGGTAATGGACATCAAAGCCGTAATCCTGAAAGATGGTGCTGCATGTGGTGAAGGACGGTGTGGGGAACGAAACGGTTTTCCGTTCATGGATCAGAGGGCAGAGGATCTGGAGAAGGGGCTGGAGACCGGCCCCTACTACAATGTCATCCGGGGAGCAGATCACATTTCTGCGTTCCCGGATATAGTCTGCGAGAACCTCCCGGAAATCGCTTTCGCCCTGGGGTTCGCCATAAGAAAGCATACGGTCGCCCTGGCGGAGGGCGCTTTTGATGTAACGCTGCCACAGATCAAAACGGAAGCTTTCCCGGTCAACACCGGAAGAGGCAAAATCATAAAGGCAGGGCGTGATATCCTTATCCTGTTTTTCCGGGGTGAGCAGATGCTGCTTGGAAGCAATGCCGGTGACATAATAGCCGCTCTGTGCCCTGGCGATGATATAGCCGTCTGCTGCCAGCAGAAGATAGGCATTTTCGATGGTGGTACGGCTCAGCTTCAGCTCCTGGGCGCATTTGCGGAGGGAGGGCATTTTGCTTCCGGGAAGGAGACGGCCTTCCATGATCAGCTTCCGGTAATAGTGATAAACCTCCAGATAAAGGTGTTCTTTTTTGTGTTCTGCAGATATATTTAACATAAGTATGACGATTTCCTTCCAAAAATGATTGCGTAAACCTGACAGTTCATTCTATAATATTACAGAAAAAAACTCAAGACTGGAGAATTACCATGAAAAAAATAGCAGTGATCAATGATCTTTCCGGGCTGGGGAAATGTTCACTGACAGCAGCGATCCCGGTGATCTCGGTGATGGGAGTCCAGGCGTGTCCCCTTCCCACCGCTGTTTTAAGCAACCAGACCGGTTATGAAAGTTATTTCTGTGAGGATTTCACAGAGCATATGGAACCATATATGGAGCAGTGGAAAAAAAGAGGATTTTCTCCGGATGGGATCTATACAGGATTTCTTTCTGATGATAAGCAGGCAGACAGGATCCTGAAATTTATGGATGCGTTTGCAGGGAAGGATACTCTGATCCTTACAGATCCGGTGATGGGGGATGACGGCGCGGTTTATCCGATCTATACAGAAGAGCTCCGCAGCCGGTTCTGCGAACTGACACACCGTTCCTATGTGATCACACCGAACCTTACGGAAGCTCTCCTCCTTCTTTACGGAAAAGAAAAAATGGAGGAGATCTGGAAGGAACTGCAAAAGGCATCAGAGGCCCGGCGGATGGAAGAGATCCGGGAGATCGGGTGCGCACTTGCCCGGAAATTTTCACTTCCTTCCGTTGTGATCACAGGAGTGGATCACAGAGAGGAAGGGCAGCCTCTGAAAATGGGGAATCTTGTCCTGGAAAACGGAAACAGCTCCTGGATATTTGCAGAGAAATCCGGAGGAAGCTATTCCGGGACAGGAGATCTTTTTGCATCCGTGCTCAGTGCAGGGCTGGTAAAAAGATATTCCATGAAAACCTGTGCAGAGCTGGCCGTGGACTTTATCTCGGCATCGATCCGGGATGCGGTGGAGGAAGGAACAGACCGTAACGATGGTGTATGCTTTGAACAGCATCTCGGCATGCTGCTTCCATAAAAACATAAGGGGATAAAAAAGAGCTGACCGTCAGGCCAGCTCTTCCCATTTTTCATAAAGCTTTTCCAGTTCTTCAGTGATGGCTGCTTTTTCGCGGCTCAGCTTTGTACATTCCGCTACATTGGTGCAGACATCCGGAAGGACCATGGTTTCGTCGATCTCGCTGTCTCTTGTTTCCAGCTCTTCGATACGGGCTTCGACTTTTTTCAGCTCGGCTTCCCGTTTTCGTTTCTTTGCCTGTTCTTCCTTCATCTGCTGCCAGGAAAGCTTGTTCTCGGAAAACGTTTTTTCTTCGGCAGGTGCCTCCGGAGAGGTACTTCCCGGTGCATAGGTGCTGGTCAGCTCATCCTTCTTTTCCAGATAGTAATCATAATCACCGATGTAATTTACCACTGCCTGGTTTGTCAGCTCCATGATCCTGGTCGCAGTCTGATTGATAAAGTAACGGTCATGGGATACATAAAGGACTGTACCGGTGTAGCTGACCAATGCTTCCTCCAGAATTTCCTTGGAGGCAATATCCAGATGGTTGGTAGGCTCGTCAAGGATCAGGAAGTTGGCTTCGGAAAGCATTAGCTTTGCAAGGGAAACACGGCCTCTTTCTCCACCGGAAAGTGCGGAGATTTCCTTGAAAACATCATCTCCGGTAAAGAGAAATGCGGCAAGCATATTTCGGATCTCGGTCTCTGTGAGAGTCGGATAAGTATCGGAGATTTCCTGGAAAATTGTCTTGTCCATATGCAGAACATGATGTTCCTGATCGTAATAACCGATCTGCACCTTGGAACCAAGGGAAAATTTGCCGGCATCTGCTTCAATAAGACCGTTGATGATCTTCAGCATGGTGGTCTTTCCGGTTCCGTTGTTTCCGATCAGTGCCACACGCTCGCCTCGTTTGATATCAAAGGAGATATCGGAGAACAGGGTCTGTCCCGGAAAGGCCTTGGAAAGCTCTTCCACGTGGAGCACGTCGTTTCCGCTTAACACCCGTGGCTCCAGAGAGATACGCATCCGGTCCTGGAGCTCAAGAGGTTTTTCGATCCTCTGTACACGGTCCAGCATTTTTTCACGGCTTTCCGCACGCTTGATGGATTTTTCACGGTTAAAGGATTTCAGCTTGGCGATAACGGCTTCCTGATGCTTGATATCTCGCTGCTGATTTAAGTATGCCTTGTACTGTGCGTCACGAAGCTGAGCCTTCTTGAGAGCATAGGCAGAATAGTTGCCGCTGTATACGCGGGTCTGTCCGGCTTCGATCTCAATGACCTTGGTGACCACCTTATCCAGAAAATAACGGTCATGGGAGACGATAAAAACAGCTCCCGGATAATTCAGAAGATAAGTTTCCAGCCAGGAGATGCTTTCCATATCCAGGTGGTTGGTTGGCTCATCCAGAAGCAGGATATCCGGCTTGGAAAGAAGCATCTTGCCCAGTGCCACACGGGTTTTCTGACCGCCGGAAAGAGTTTCGATCTGCTTGTCATAATCTTCCTCCGTGAAGCCAAGACCCTTTAAGACACCGGTCAGCTCACTTTTGTAAGCGTATCCGTTTTCCAGTTCAAACTGATGAGTCAGACGGGTATAGGTTTCCATCAGACGGTTCAGATCATCACCGGTCACGGTGTTCATTTCCTGTTCCATATTGCGGATACGGCGTTCCATATCGATGATGTGCTGCTTGGTGGTAAGAAGCTCCTCGTAGATGGTATGATGTCCATGGATATCCTGGTACTGGGCAAGATAGCCGATATTTTTATCCCGGGCAAGCACCACGGTACCGGAATCAGCAGAAAGCTCCTGCATGATGATCCGCAGCAGTGTGGTCTTTCCTGCACCGTTGCAGCCGATCAGAGCAGCCTTTTCACGGTCTTCAATGTGAAAGGATGCATCATTTAAAATTACTTTTTCGCCAAAGGCCTTGCATATATTCTGACATGATAAAATCATAAAAACTGTCCTCCTGTATAAAGAATCACCCCTGTTTATGTCTGAACAGGGAAAAATCCTCCACCTATTATAACGGAAACTGCCGGGATTTCAAAGAAAAAATCAATTATTAGAAAAAATATAAAGAAATTTGTACAGAATAGACAACTTTAATTGACAGGAAAATGTCAATTCGTTATAATTAACCTAGTGTAAGGTAAGGAGGAAAACTATCGTGGAGACAAAACAAATCTCGAAAGCGGTGATTAAGCGTCTGCCACGCTATTACCGCTACTTAGGAGAGCTGATGGAAGATAATGTAGAACGTATTTCTTCCAATGAATTAAGTAAGAAGATGCATACCACAGCTTCTCAGATCCGTCAGGATCTTAATAATTTCGGCGGTTTTGGGCAGCAGGGGTATGGCTATAATGTACACTATCTTTATACAGAGATCGGTAAGATCCTGGGACTGGATACCGTTCATCCGATGATCATCCTGGGAGCCGGTAATCTGGGACAGGCACTTGCCAATTATGTGGATTTTGAGAAGCGCGGGTTCAGGCTTGTTGGTATCTTTGACGTAAATCCTGTGCTTGAGGGCATCGCAGTCCGTGGACTCGAGATCCAGATGCTCAGTGAGCTTCCGTTTTTCCTGAGAGAGAATAACGTGGAGATCGCGATCCTGACACTTCCCAAGAATAAAGCCAAGGAAATGGCAGATATTCTGGTGGAGAACGGAATCAAGGCAATCTGGAATTTTGCACATCTTGATCTTGAGACACCGGATGATGTGATCGTAGAGAACGTTCATCTTTCCGAGAGTCTGATGACACTGTCTTATAATCTCAGCAAATACAGGCAGGAACATGTGGATAAGTAAGAATTGTTAAGCTGCCGGAAACGGCAGCTTTCTCTATGACAGAGGGGAGGCAGAAGACAGAATGAAGAAGCTTGTTACCTGCGCAGAAATGAAGGATCTGGACTCCACAACGATCCGTGAGATCGGAGTTCCCTCCGAGGTTCTGATGGAGCGGGCAGCACTGAAGGTGGTAGAGGAAACAGAAAAGTATCTCCAGAAGGACGAAAGGATCCTGGTAGTCTGCGGAAGCGGAAATAATGGCGGTGACGGTATCGCTGTTGCCAGATTGTTCCATCTGAAGGGAGTCCGGGCAGAGTTTTATATGGTCGGAAACAAAGATAAAATGACCAGAGAGACAGCTCTTCAGTATAAGATCGCTTCCGGTTATCGTGTCCCTGAGGTGAATAACCCGCAGTGGAGTGAATATACTACTATAGTAGATGCCGTGTTTGGGGTAGGCCTGACGCGTCCGATCGAGGGGCATTATGCTGATATCATCCATGAGATGAACAGTGCGAGGGCCAAAAAGATCGCAGTTGACATCCCGTCAGGAGTAAACGGAGATACTGGCCTGGAAATGGGAATTGCCTTCAGCGCCGACCTGACTGTCACATTTGCCTACCGGAAAAGAGGTCTTTGCTTTTATCCGGGAAGACTGTATGCAGGAAGGATCGTTACCGCCGATATCGGGATCTATGAGCAGGAAGCTGTGACTGCATCTGCCGCCTGTCTGGAAAATAAAGATCTGAAGCTGTTTCCGGAACGTGATCCCGGCGGAAACAAGGGTACCTTCGGAAAAGTGCTCTTTGTGACCGGAAGTGAGGGAATGTGCGGAGCTGCTTATTTAAGCGCCAGTGCAGCACTTCGTGCCGGTGCGGGAATGGTAAAGATCCAGACTGTGGAAGCCAACAGGATCCCATTGCAGATACTCCTTCCGGAGGCTATGGTCTGCAGTCGTTTTGATCAGGAATCCAATGAACAGCTTCTATCCTGGTGTGATGTGATCGTGATCGGACCGGGACTTGGAACATCAGTGGCCAGCCGTGAGAGAGAACAGTGGTTTCTCACGGCGGCTGCCCGGGAGAAAAAACCGCTGATCTTGGATGCTGACGGTCTGAACCTTCTGGCTGCACATCCTCAGTGGCACCAGTATCTGGGAGAGCATGTGGTTCTGACACCGCATATCGGAGAAATGAGCCGGCTCAGTGGCAGAACGATCCAGGAGATCCAGCATGAGATCGCAGATACTGCATTGAAATGTGCTGCGGAAAGAGGCTCTGTGTGCGTATTGAAGGATGCATGTACGGTGATCGCAGATGAGAAAGGACAGATGTATTTGAATCTTTCCGGTAATTCCGGAATGGCAACTGCAGGAAGCGGAGATGTGCTTTCCGGGATCCTGGCAGCAGTGTTATGTATGTATCTGAAAACGGAGGAACAGCCTCCCATGGTTTTAAAGGCCGCGTTAGGTGTTTATCTTCACGGACTTTGCGGTGATCTTGCAGCCGCTGAAAAAGGAAAGCGCAGTATGCTGGCAGGAGATATCATAGAATATCTGCCCAAGGCATTAGCTATAGGTGAAGAGGAGTCGGAATTATGAAAAAATACGAGAGAGTAAAAGCACTGGTATCACTGGACGCCATTGCCCACAATTTTGAGGAAATGCATAAAAATGTCAAAGAAGGGACAAAGATCATCGCTGTGATCAAAGCGGACGGTTATGGCCATGGTGCCAGAGCTATTGCCCATCTGATCCAGGACTATGATTATATCTGGGGATTTGCAACAGCTACTGCAGAGGAGGCACTGGAGCTTCGGCATGCAGGGATCACCAAGCCTGTCCTGATCCTTGGCCTTGTATTTGAGGAATATTATGAGGAACTTGCAGCCAATGATATCCGGATCACCATATCGGATCTTAATACAGCGGCAGAATATGCAAAAGCAGGTGCACGCATTGGAAAAAATGTACATATTCATCTGGCTCTGGATACGGGAATGACAAGGATCGGATATGCGGATATTCCGGAAAATGCGGTAAAGATCGAAAAAATCTCAAAAATCCCGAATCTGGTGATCGAGGGAATGTTTACTCATTTTGCCAGGGCGGATGAGGCTGACCGTTCTCCTGCACTGGTGCAGCTGGACCGTTATCTCCGTTTTGCAGAGCTTCTGGAAAAAAGAGGCGTTCATATCCCGGTACGTCACTGCTCCAACAGTGCAGGTATCATCCGTGTTCCGGAAGCAAATCTCAATGTCGTTCGTGCCGGCATCACCATTTACGGTATTTATCCGTCAGAAGAAGTAGAACGTGATATCGTGAAGCTGACACCTGCAATGGAGCTGAAAAGTCATGTATCCTATGTGAAAAATGTGGAACGCGGAACAGCGGTAAGCTATGGAGGAACGTTTGTTACGGAACGTTTTACCAGAATGGCAACGATTCCCGTAGGTTATGCAGATGGCTATCCGAGACAGCTTTCCAATAAGGGCTGGGTCCTGATCCGGGGCAAAAAGGCTCCGATCCTCGGACGTGTCTGCATGGATCAGTTTATGGTTGATGTCACAGATATCCCGGAGGTGAAGGCCGGGGACGAGGTCACCCTGATGGGAAGAGACGGAGAGGAATTTATCAGTGTGGAGACACTGGGAGATCTTTCCGGAAGATTTTCCTATGAATTTGTCTGCGGGATCAGTAAACGTGTTCCGCGAGTTTATATCAAAGACGGTAAGGAATGTGGAGAAGAGGAGAGCTTTTTCCAGTAGATCCGTAAATACCCGGATCCGGAAAACGCCGGGTCAGACATAAGGCCGGTAAAAAAGTACCACGCATGGTATACACAAAGAAATTGTGGAAATACTTATCTGTAAAAAGGAATACGGCTTGCAAATAAGCCGGACCAGAATCGGAGTGTGAATTGTGTGGTTATAAAAAGAGGGGATATTTTTTATGCGGACTTAAGACCTGTAGTGGGCAGTGAACAGGGCGGCATCCGTCCGGTGCTGATCATCCAGAACGATGTAGGCAACCGTCACAGCCCCACAGTGATCTGTGCGGCAATTACATCAAAAATGAATAAGGCAAAGCTGCCGACACATATTGAGATCGATGCATCTGCCTACGGGATCGAAAAGGATTCTGTGATCCTTCTGGAACAACTCCGCACCATCGACAAGCGGCGTCTGAAGGATAAGGTGTGTCATCTGGACAGTGCTATGCTTGATAAGGTGAATCATGCGCTTGAGATCAGTCTGGAATTGACTTTTTAAGGGGAACATGAGGAATTTTGACCGGTTTGTTTTCTGATTCTTGACGAAATCTTTCATAAGTGCTATATTAAACCGAGTTGCAATTATGTAAAACGGTACCCAAAATGAGCAGGGCACGAAAGAAAATATACGGTAACAAGGAGAGGAAGATACCATGTCAGGACATTCAAAATTTGCCAACATCAAACATAAGAAAGAGAAAAATGATGCCAAGAAGGGTAAGATCTTCACAGTCATCGGCCGTGAGATCGTTATGGCAGTAAAGGCCGGCGGCCCGGATCCTGCAAACAACAGCAAGCTTCGTGATGTCATCGCAAAAGCAAAAGCGAACAACATGCCGAACGATACTATCGATCGTGGAATCAAGAAGGCAGCAGGTGCGGATTCTGCAGACAGCTACGAGAAGGCTGTATATGAGGGATATGGTCCGAACGGTGTTGCCATTATCGTAGAGACTCTTACAGATAACAAGAACCGTACTGCAGGTAATGTACGTAACGCATTTACCAAAGGTAACGGAAGCATCGGAACACAGGGATGTGTATCCTTTATGTTCGACCAGAAGGGCCAGATCATCATCGACAAGGAAGAGCTTGAGGATGAGTGCGGTGAGATGGATGCGGACGAGCTGATGATGACAGCTCTGGATGCAGGTGCTGAGGACTTCAGCGAGGAAGAGGACAGCTTTGAGATCATCACAGCACCGGACGATTTCAGTGCTGTACGTGAGGCTCTTGAGAAAGCCGGAATCCCGCTTGTAGAAGCACAGATCGCCATGATCCCGCAGACATATGTGGAGCTGACTGATGACCAGGCTATCAAGGATCTTCACAGAACACTGGATCTTCTTGATGATGACGATGACGTTACTGACGTATGGACAAACTGGGACGAATGATCTCTGAATAGAAAATAATATTTTGCATATAATACCTCCAGAATTTCAGATTCCGGAGGTATTTTTTATGGAAAAACAGAACGAAGAGGGAAAACAGAAGGAACTGGACCGGGAAGCGAGCCAGAACGAGCAGATCCGGGAAACCGGGCAGGCAGTGCTCGATGGAAATTCCCGGAAGCATAAAGTGGAGCTTCTGACGGTGATCGGGGAGATCGAAGGCCATGAATCCGCGCCGTCTCACAGCAAAACAACCAAGTATGAGCATGTACTGCCAAAGCTGGCTCTCATTGAGGATGATGAAGAGATCGAGGGACTTCTTATCCTTTTAAATACGGTAGGAGGAGATGTGGAGGCAGGGCTTGCCATTGCGGAGATGATCGCGTCTCTGAGTATCCCTACGGTTTCCCTGGTGCTGGGCGGGGGACATTCCATAGGTGTACCCATGGCGGTATCAGCAGATTATTCTTTTATCGTGCCAAGTGCCACCATGGTGGTCCATCCGGTGCGTCAGAATGGAATGTTTATTGGCGTGGCGCAGTCCTACCGCAATATGGAAAAGATCCAGGACCGGATCATTGCCTTTGTATCCGGACATTCACATATCACGGCAGAACGGATGGAGGAGCTGATGCTGGATACCTCCCAGCTTGTAAAAGATGTAGGAACTATGCTGGAAGGGGAGGAAGCGGTAAAGGAAGGGCTCATCGATGAAGTAGGAGGGATCCGGGAGGCGCTGGACCGATTGTATACCCTCATCGAAAAGAAAAAATCACAGAAATAACCAGTTTTGTACGTGGCTTTTGATGATGTTAGTTGCATAAGACTAATATGGTTGCGCTGTGCTGTGGTAAAGAATTTTGACAGAAATTGTAAATCTACTCTTGTCATATGCTGATTTTTAGCGTATTATTAATAAAGGTTTATAATTTGCGCGAGGAGGAAGACCATGTATAAGGTTTTAAAAGCTGAAACGCTGGCAGCTAAGATCCATCTTATGGTTGTGCATGCACCACGTGTGGCAAGCCATTGTCTGCCAGGACAATTTATCATTGTTAAACTTGACGAAAAGGGAGAGAGGATCCCGCTTACCATCTGCGATTACGATCGCGAGGCTGGTACAGTCACCATCGTATTCCAGGAGATCGGAGCATCTACCATTAAGATGTCCGCACTGAAAGAGGGAGATTCATTCCGTGATTTCGTAGGACCTCTGGGATGTCCGTCTGAGTTCGTCCATGAGGATATCGAAGAACTTAAGAAGAAAAAAATGGTATTCGTAGCCGGTGGTGTCGGTACCGCACCTGTTTATCCGCAGGTTAAATGGCTCCATGAGCACGGCATCACAGCTGATGTTATCCTTGGTTCCAAGACTAAGGATATGGTTATCCTTGAGAAAGAGCTTGGCGCTGTTTCCAATCTTTATGTTACAACAGATGACGGTTCCTATGGCCGTTCCGGTATGGTAACAAAGACTCTTGAGGATCTTGTGACAAATGAGGGCAAGCATTATGACGTCTGTGTAGCGATCGGACCGATGATCATGATGAAATTTGTCTGTCTTCTTACCAAGAAGCTTGGTATCCACACAATTGTCAGCATGAACCCGATCATGGTTGACGGAACCGGTATGTGCGGCGCTTGTCGTCTCCAGGTCGGTGATGAGATCAAATTTGCCTGCGTAGACGGACCGGAGTTTGACGGACATCTCGTTGATTTCGATCAGGCTATGAAGAGAAGTCAGATGTATAAGACCCAGGAGGGCCGTGCATTACTGAAGCTTCAGGAAGGCGATACCCACCACGGTGGATGCGGACATTGCGGAGGTGACAACTAATGGCAGATGCAAAAATGTTAAAAAAAGTTCCTGTAAGAGAACAGGATCCGAAGGTACGTGCGACAAACTTCGAGGAAGTATGTCTTGGATATAACCAGGAAGAAGCAATGGAAGAAGCACAGAGATGTCTCGGGTGCAAAAAACCGAAATGTGTAGAGGGATGTCCGGTATCCATCGATATTCCGGGATTTATCGAGCACATCAAAGAGGGCAACATGGAAGAGGCTTACAAGGTGATCGGTTTATCTTCCGCACTTCCGGCTATCTGTGGCCGTGTATGTCCGCAGGAATCCCAGTGTGAGGGACAGTGTATCCGCGGTAAGAAGGGCGAGGCTGTTTCTATCGGTAAGCTGGAGAGATTCGTTGCAGACTATGCTCTGGAGCATGATATCAAACCTGCAGGAGCAGAGGTTAAGAACGGACATAAGGTTGCAGTGATCGGTTCCGGTCCATCCGGACTTACCTGTGCAGGTGACCTTGCAAAGGCAGGATACGATGTAACTGTATTCGAGGCTCTTCATGAGCTTGGCGGTGTTCTTGTTTACGGTATTCCGGAGTTCCGTCTTCCGAAGCAGAAGGTTGTCAAGAAAGAGATCGAGAAGGTCAAAGAGCTTGGCGTTAAATTCGAGACAAACGTTGTCATCGGTAAATCCACTACCATCGATCAGCTGATCGAGGACGAGGGATTTGAGGCTGTATTCATCGGTTCCGGTGCAGGACTTCCGATGTTCATGGGTATTCCTGGTGAGAATGCAAGCGGTGTATTCTCCGCAAACGAGTACCTGACAAGAAGCAACCTCATGAAAGCATTCGATGATTCCTACGATACACCGATCGCAGCAGGCAAAAAGGTTGCAGTTGTTGGCGGTGGTAACGTTGCCATGGATGCTGCAAGAACAGCTCTGAGACTTGGCGCTGAGGTACATATCGTATACAGAAGAAGTGAGGCAGAGCTTCCTGCACGAGCAGAGGAAGTTCATCACGCTAAGGAAGAGGGCATCATCTTTGATCTTCTTACAAATCCGAAGGAGATCCTCGTTGATGAGAACGGCCACGTAAACGGTATGAAGGTTGTCAAGATGGAGCTTGGTGAGCCGGATGCATCCGGAAGAAGACGTCCGGTAGAGATTCCTGGTTCCGAGTATGATATGGATGTAGATACTGTTATCATGTCTCTTGGTACTTCACCGAACCCGCTGATCTCTTCCACAACCAAGGGCCTTGACATCAACAAGAGAAGATGTATCGTTGCCGAGGAAGAAACCGGTAAGACATCCAAGGACGGCGTATATGCCGGTGGTGATGCCGTTACAGGTGCAGCTACCGTAATCCTTGCCATGGGTGCAGGTAAAGCTGGTGCAAAAGGTATCGACGAATATCTGAAAAATAAATAAGCAGAAAGTCTGTTTATAAACAGATCCTCCGACTGTGTTTTCTGATGCAGCCGGAGGATTTTTTTTCCTGCAGATCAAAAAAGAACATTTGTTTGAAACTTTTGCCAAGTGAAGATTGTAAGTTTTACTCAGTTATGCTATAATGTGTTGGAAAAAATTTAAGAAAAGGAAATATCATTATGTCAGTGATACATGCGATTATATTGGGAATCATTCAGGGAATCACCGAATTTCTGCCGGTGAGCAGCTTCGGACATCTCTGTGGAGTGCAGGATCTTTTGGGCGGTACCAGAGGTTCCGGTGTGCTTTTTGAAGTGATGCTCCATCTGGGAACTATGATAGCTCTGATCCTTGTTTTTCTGAAGGACATCAAGAAAATCGGGATCGAGCTGATCGGAATGATACTGGATCTGATCGGAAATGCCAATATTTTTCTCTATAACCGTAGGACTGGGAAAGAGCTTACCTATGCAAAGATCATAAGCGGAACTTATCGGAAGCTTACCGCCCTGATCATGGTATCCACCATTCCTACAGTCCTGATCGGATATCAGTGCAAACGACTTGTTGTGCGAAGCGCATCCTCACACATGTTTTCCGGGATCGGGATCCTTCTTACAGGTGTGATTCTCCTTGTTGTGGACTACAGTAATGTCAATGGCAGCAAGGGAACAAGAGAAACCAGTTTTGGAGATGCTATGTGGATGGGTATCTGTCAGGGCCTTTCCGTGTTTCCGGGACTTTCCAGGCTTGGACTTACCATGAGTGCAGGACTTTTCTGCGGTCTCGGACGGAAGTTTGCAGTGAAATATTCGTTGCTGATGAGCATTCCGGCTGTGGTGGGAGCTTTTTTTGTGGAGATGGGAGAGTTCACTTCTGTTCATATGACTGTTGGCCAGGGATTTATTTATGTTCTTGGAATGATCGTGGCCGGGATCACAGGCTATCTGGTGATCCGTTTTATGCTTAAGCTTTCGAATCAGGTCAGACTGCGTTATTTTGCATTTTATTCTTTTGCAGCCGGAATCCTTATTCTGGCAGCGAATTATATTTGATATCAACTGGGAGGAGTCTGACAATGGCAGCTTCAAAAACGACAAAAAAAAGAAAAAGAAAACCTGCGGCGAAGCAGCAGCCTGTCGGTAACCGCTTTCAGACAGAGATCCTGATCCTTGTGATGTTTGCGGCCTGTCTGATCCTGATGATCAGTGCATTTGGTATGGGAGGGATCGTAGGAAATGCCATCAGTGCCGTATGTTTTGGCATCATGGGACTTTGTGCATATATTTTCCCGATCCTGCTTTTTGCCGGAGTTACGTTCCTGATCGTGAACAATACCAACCGCCTTGCCTACAAAAAGGTACTGGCAGGCGTGGTATTTTTTGTGTTCCTCTGCGGCTTTCTTCAGCTGATCACAGAGGGCTATACGCCAAGTACCACGTTTTCGGATTATTATTCACTGAGTTCGGAATACCGTACCGGCGGTGGAGTATTCGGTGGTGCGGTATGTATTTCCACAGCATCCGCTTTTGGTGTTGTGGGCGGAACTGTGATCATCGTTCTGGTGCTTCTTGTATCTCTCATCATCATAACACAGAGATCCTTCTTCGGATTTATGAATAAGATCCTGGACTTTTTTACAGATGCAGCACGAGAGGGCAAAGAAGCTTATCTTGAGGGACAGCCGGACAGAGAAAAGCAGAAAGAGCTTCGAAGAAAGATCCGTGCGGAAAAAAGAGCAGAGAAGATCCGCCGGCTGGAAGAAGAGCTGGAGGAAGAAGAACTTGCCCTTACAGAGGAAGCTCCGGAAAATATCTCAAAAAAACAAAAGAAAAAAGCCAGAAGATCGCAGAAGGAAAGACAGGCTGCGGTGAAGGCGAACCGGGAAGGAGAATTTAATCTTCCTTCTTTTCTTGATGAACAAAAGGCTGTACTTCCGGCAGATACAGAGCTGACAGAAGAGGATCCAGGGCTTGAGGAGAAACCGGAGGAGCATGCCCGGCCGCTGGAATTCCAGATCCACCGTTCACAGCCGCAGCCGGCCCGGGAAGAGTCGGAGGAGCCGGATTTCGAAAGAGAAATGCAGGAAGCCGAAGAGGAGGATGCCTATGACGGCTACGAGGATGTGGATATTCCCGAGATGCAGCAGATCCTGCCGGCAAAGACAGATGCAACAGCAAAAGCTTCCCGGGAAACAGGAAAGGCAGCCGTTCTCGCTGAGATAAAGGAGGATCCTCAGCCGGAAGCTGAACAGAAGGCATCCCATCAGCCCTCCAGAAACCCGAAGTCATCTCAGACAGAGATCGAGCATGGGATCAGAAATATCCAGCATGAGATCAGCCAGGGGGGAGCTCCGGAGAAGAAACCATATCAGTATCCGCCGCTGAAGCTTCTGAAGCGCGGAGATGGCAGATCTCAGGGAGATTCCGATGCACATCTGCGAAAAACAGCACAGAAGCTTCAGGAAACCCTGCATAATTTCGGCGTTAATGTAACCGTTACCAATGTGAGCTGCGGACCTACCGTTACCCGCTATGAACTGCAGCCGGAAATGGGTGTGAAGGTCAGTAAGATCGTTGGTCTTTCTGATGATATCAAGCTGAATCTTGCTACACCGGATATCCGTATCGAAGCACCGATACCGGGAAAGGCAGCCGTGGGGATCGAGGTCCCGAACAAGGAGAACAGCCCGGTCATGCTGCGGGATCTCCTTCAGTCAGAGGAGTTTAAAAATGCAAAATCCAAGCTGTCCTTTGCAGCAGGTAAGGATATTGCCGGAAAACCGGTAGTGGCAGATATTGCCAAGATGCCTCATCTTCTTATCGCCGGAGCAACCGGCTCCGGAAAATCCGTCTGCATCAATACGCTGATCATCAGCATCCTTTATAAGGCGACACCGGATGAGGTGCGTCTGATCATGATCGATCCGAAGGTGGTGGAGCTCAGTGTATATAACGGGATCCCGCACCTGTTCATTCCGGTAGTCACAGATCCGAAGAAAGCGGCCGGTGCGCTGAACTGGGCTGTTTCTGAAATGACCAGCCGTTACAATGCCTTTGCGGAATATGGGGTACGTAATCTTGGAGAATATAACAAAAAAGTTGCCAATATGCGGGTCCCGGAGGGAGAAAAGGCACCTGAGAAGATGCCGCAGATCGTGATCATCGTGGACGAGCTTGCGGATCTTATGATGGTTGCGCCGGGAGAAGTTGAGGATGCGATCTGCCGCCTGGCCCAGCTGGCACGTGCAGCAGGTATCCATCTGATCATTGCTACCCAGAGGCCATCTGTCAATGTCATCACAGGCCTGATCAAGGCCAATATGCCGTCCAGGATCGCATTTTCCGTATCTTCCGGTGTGGATTCCAGGACGATCCTAGATATGAACGGTGCCGAGAAGCTTCTTGGCAAGGGCGATATGCTGTTTTATCCTCAGGGGTATCAGAAGCCGGCCAGACTGCAGGGTGCTTTTGTTTCAGATGAGGAGGTCAGTGCAGTCGTAGAATATGTTTCTGACAAAAACCAGGGTGCTGTTTATGATACCTCCATCGAGAAGCAGGTCAATACAGCCGGTGTCCCGGGAGGAGCCGGCGGCGGTGACAGAGATGTCTATTTTACAGAAGCCGGTAAATTTATCATTGAGAAGGAAAAGGCCTCCATCGGTATGCTCCAGCGTATGTTCAAGATTGGATTTAACCGTGCGGCAAGGATCATGGATCAGCTTTGTGACGCAGGAGTGGTAGGCCCGGAGGAAGGAACCAAGCCAAGGAAGGTTTTGATGTCAGCAGAAGAATTTGAGAATTATCTGGAGGAGAACGGCGGATGAAAATAAGTATCCTGACAGTAGGGAAGATCAAGGAAAAATATCTGCGGGATGCCATTGCGGAGTATTCCAAGCGCCTCGGGCGTTACTGCAAGTTGGAGATCATAGAAGTGTCCGACGAAAAAACACCGGATAATGCCAGCGAAGCAGTAGAAGATGCCATTCGGAACAAGGAAGGGGAGCGTCTTCTTAAATATATCCGGGACGATGCGTTTGTGATCACTCTGGAGATCGGAGGCGAACAGCTGACCTCTGAGAACTTCGCACGGAAGATCAACGAACTGGGGATACGTGGGACCAGTCATATCCAGTTTGTGATCGGCGGCTCTATCGGTCTTGGAAAAGAAGTACTGAAGAGATCAGACTATGCTTTAAGCTTTTCGAAAATGACATTTCCTCATCAGCTGATGCGTGTGATCCTTCTGGAACAGATCTACCGCAGCTATCGTATCATCAGCGGAGAGCCCTATCATAAATAATATCATACTGCATATCCGCAAATATCTTGACAATTTTCGGATATGTAGTATGATAAGAAAAGAGTAGCACTCGAAACTCAAGAGTGCTAATAATCACAGAAAGAAGGAAATGAACATGGCATTAAAACCAGTTGCAGACAGAGTTATCGTAAAATATTTTGAGACAGAAGACAAAACCGCATCCGGCATCGTGCTTCCGGACAGCTCCAGGGAGAAAACCCAGCAGGCAGAGGTTATCGCAGTAGGTGGCGGTAAGGTCGTAGACGGTAAAGAAGTACCGGTACAGGTAAAGCCAGGTGACCGTGTGATCTACGGAAAATACACAGGAACTGAGATCAAATATGAGGGTGAGAAATATCTGGTGATCAATGCAGATGATATCATTGCCATCGTAAAAGACTGATGACGGATTTTTATCGTAATTTTCTGAAATTATGCTCCGTGTTGGTGTTGCAGAATGTAGTGACCTTAAGTGTCAATCTTGCTGACAACATTATGCTTGGAGCCTTCAGCGAAACTGCATTATCCGGTGTGACCACCGTAAACCAGGTACAGTTCGTCTTTCAGCAGCTGCTTATGGCGCTGGGAGACGGACTTGTCATATTCGGAAGTCAGTACTGGGGAAAGAAAGAGACAGAACCGGTAAGAAAGATCAGTGCCTGGGCCATGCGCACAGGCCTTTTTATTGCCTTTGTGCTGTTTATCCTGGCCAGCCTTTTTCCAACACAGCTGCTGGGGCTTTTTACAACAGACCAGACAATTATTGAAGCCGGCCGTTCCTATCTGGCGATCATCCGGTTTACTTACTTTTTCTTTGCGGTGACGCAGATCCTGCTTGCTACACTGCGTTGTGTGGAAATTGCAGGGGTTGCCTTCGGGCTTTCGGTAATGACTCTTGTGATCAACTGCAGCATAAACTGGATCCTGATCTACGGACATTTTGGTGCACCCAGGATGGGAGCCGCAGGAGCTGCTGTGGGAACACTGACTGCCCGTATTGCGGAGATCTGTGTTCTGATCATCTATATCCGTAAAAAACAGAGCTGGATTGGCATTTGTATCCGGGATTATCTGCATTCAGACTTAAGGTTCGGCAGGAAATATTATAAGGTGGTATGTCCATTGCTGGTGCTCCAGGGACTCTGGGGCGTGAATACGGCTCTTCAGACAGCAATCCTGGGACATATGACAGCAGCAGCCATTGCTGCCAACAGTGCAGCTTCCAATCTGTTTTTGATGGTGAAATCCGCTGCTGTGGGAGCCGCCTCCGCTGCATCAGTTACCATGGGAAAAACCATCGGTTCCGGGAACCTGGAACTTGCGAAGGTTTATTCCAAAAAGCTCCAGAAATTATTTGTAGTCATGGGACTCATCTGTGGTATCCTTCTTTTCTTTATCCGGATCCCAGTGCTGAGCCTGTATCAGCTTTCGCCGGAAACGAGAGAGATGGCCAATACTTTTCTTATCATTTTAAGTGTGGTAATGGTAGGGATGTCCTATCAGATGCCGACAAACGGTGGTATTATCCGGGGAAGCGGAAGCATCGCCTATTCTATGAAGGTGGATCTGATCAGTACCTGGGGGATCGTGATTCCTCTGTCCATGTTTATGGCATTTGTGGTCAATGCATCCCCGGCAATAGTGGTATGTTGCCTGAATGCAGATCAGATCTTTAAATGCGTGCCTGCATTTTTGAAGTGCAATTACGGACACTGGATCAAAAATATGACGAATTAAGGAAATATATATAGATCAGAGGAAAGATACAGAAAATTTATCTTGACGCCTGTGTGATCTGTATGTAGAATAAATACAAGCTTTAACGAAATGCAGTAAAAAAATCTCTGAAGAGCCAGGGACAGCTTGACAAAGGTAATATGGTATAGTATTATCTTGCCTATATCATATTAAACTGGTAGGAAAAGAGGAATACTCACTGAAACACAGGAGGAACAGGAAATGAGAAAAAAAGTACTGGCAGCGCTTCTGGCAGCTGCAGTGGCAGGAACAACTGTCATGTCAGGAATGACTGCTTTTGCAGCAGAAACAGAAGGAACCAAGGCGGAAGGCGGAAATATTACCATTGCAGAAACAACAGATCCGCAGAATATCAATCCGCTTTATGTTGTGGATCAGACAAGCTTCGATATGATGCAGGCACTGTACAGCCCGTTTTTTGAGATCGTGAACGGAGAGATGTATTACGGAAACGGACTTTGCGAAAGTGTAACAGCCAATGATGATGCCAGCGAATTCACACTGAAGCTGAAAGACGGACTGAAATGGCATGACGGTCAGCCGATCACAGCCGATGATGTGGTATTTACCATGCAGGTGCTGGTAGATGAGAAGCAGAATGTTCCGTACTCTTCTTACGGATACGTTAATGATAAGGCAGTAGAGGCAGAGAAGGTTGATGACCTTACAGTCAAGCTTTCCCTTGGATCATCTTCCGCAGGATTCCTTGGCGGACTGAGTCAGGTTTACTGTATTCCGAAGCATATTTATGACGGCGTGGAGAATATCGGAGAAAGTGATCTCAACAATGAACCGGTGGGAAATGGTCCTTTTAAGTTCGAGGAATACAAATCCGGAGAGTATTATAAAGTAACAAAATTCGACGACTATTTTGATGATGTAAATCTGGATTCCATCACCTTCAAGATCGTAAAGGATTCCAGTTCCGCCAATGCGGCACTTGCAAGCGGAGATCTGGATGCACGTCTGATCAGTGCAGATGATTACGATACCATCAGTGCTTACGATAACGTAAACATCAATACCTATAATTCCGGACGTGTCAACGCCATGTTCATGAATGAGCTGAACAAAGATCTTCAGGATGTAAAGGTACGTCAGGCAATCGCATACGCACTGAATAAAGAGGAGTTCTGCCAGTTTGCTTTCATTTCCGAGGACTATGCAGAGCCTGCGGATTCTATTTTTACACCGGATACACTCTACTATACAAAACCGGACAACACCTACGACAATGATCCGGCTAAAGCACAGGAGCTCCTTTCCGAAGCAGGAAAGACAAATCTTTCTCTGAACCTGATGTATATCTCCACAGATAAGACAATGGAGAGTGAGGCTCTGTATGTACAGTCTGCCCTTGCAAATGTAGGAATCACCATCAATCTTCTTCCTACAGATGAGTCTACCTTCAAGAATAAGACAAAGGATCCGGAGTGCACAGATTATGATCTGGTACTGAGCTTCTATACTCTGGGAGAAGAGCCGAGCCTTTACGCAGACATGAGTTCTTCCGACAGCCGTTCCAACTATTCCAGGATCAAGGATACAGATCTGGATGCATTGTGGGAAGATGGCAACAGCACTGCAGATGAGACAAAACGTGGTGAGATTTATAAAGAGATCCAGAATACGATCAATGATAACATGTATATCTATCCGATCGCTTATTCCAATGGTTTCTATGCGGTAAGTAAAGATTTCGGGGGCTTTGATGAATGTCTGTTAAAAACTATTTATTATGATTATTCCAAGATCTACACATTGGAGAAATAAATAATTTTATAGCGGATGAATACCGGAAACAGAAAGAGGCTGACGCGTTTTTTGCGCCAGCCGATTTCCTGTTTTCGGGGAAAATAAAGGAGGTACATTTTGAAGAAGATCGTAAACCGACTGATACAGTGTATTCTGACACTGTTTATTGTCTCTGTTCTCTGCTTTTCACTGACAAAAGCAGCGCCCGGAGATCCTGTTCTGACTTATGTGGAACCAAATATGAGTGAAGAATATATCCAGAACCTGAGAGAAAGCCTGGGACTTACAAAGCCTCTCTATGAGCAGTACTTTCTGTGGCTGGGAAGGATCCTTCACGGGAATTTCGGAAATTCTCTGATGAATAACCGTCCGGTCCTGACACAGATGCTGGAGAGGCTTCCCGCAACCGTGATCCTCATGGGAACCAGCATGCTGCTTGGTTTTCTCATTGCCATTGTACTGGGCCTGTATTCCGGAAAGAATAAGAATGGTGTTCTGGATAAGATTACCAGTATGTTTTGTTATGTAGGTATCTCCATTCCTACTTTCTGGTTCGGTATCATGCTGATCTATCTCCTCAGTGTGCATTTACATATCCTGCCAAGTATCGGTATGCATTCAGACGGAAACCGTTCCTTTGGAGATCTGATCCTGCATATGGTCATGCCCTGTGCAGTTCTGACCTTTGCAAATGCGTCACAGTACATCCGGTATTTAAGAAGCAGTACCATTACGGAAATGTCCTCCGATTATGTTATGGTGCAGAGGGCTTACGGAATGAAAGAGTCTGGAATCCTTTTCCGGCATGTACTGAAAAATGCCATGCTTCCTATGATCACAGTTCTCGGAATGAGCCTGCAGTCCCTGGTATCCGGTGCCATTATCACCGAGCAGGTTTTTGCATGGCCGGGAATCGGTCAGCTGGCAGTTACTGCCGTCATGCAGTATGATTATCCCCTGATCATGGGAATTACCATGTTCACCGCGCTTCTTGTGGTGCTCGGAAATCTTCTGGCAGATATTCTGTATGCTGTCTTTGATCCGAGGATCCGGAAAGCAGGATGTTAGGAGGTGAAGGAACATGAGAGAAAATATCTGGAAAAATATCAAACTTGGTTTTAAGACAAATAAACTTGCAGTGGTAGGTGCAGCAGCTATCATCCTGCTGGCACTGATCTCCATTTTTGCCTTTCTGTATCCGGTAGATCCCAATGCCATCAGCGCCACAGAGAGACTGAATGCTCCTTCCATGGCGCATCTTTTCGGTACGGATGATATGGGACGGGATTATCTGGCTCGCTGTATTTACGGAGGAAGAGCATCACTTCTGGTGGGCTTCCTTTCCATGGTGCTTTCTACAGCCCTTGGCGTGATCATCGGTTCCATCAGCGGTTTTGTGGGAGGAACGGTGGATGCGGTGCTGATGCGTCTGGTGGATGCATTGATGAGCCTTCCGACATTCCTGATCATGATCGTTATGAATGCCTTCCTGAAACCGGGACTTCAGAACATTGTCCTGATCATCGGCTTTCTGACCTGGATGAACATTGCCAGGATCGTCCGTGGCGAGACTATTTCCCTGAACGAGAGAGAGTATGTCATCTATGCAAAGATCTCCGGACAGAAGAAATTCTCCACCATTGTACATCATATCCTGCCTAACATCATGCCTACCATTATCGTGGCTGCAACCATGAACATTGCCAATGCCATCCTGATGGAATCTGCACTGAGCTTTTTCGGCCTGGGTATCCAGCCGCCTACGGCTTCCTGGGGAAGTATGCTGAGCAATGCACAGCGCTATATCCAGCAGGCACCGTATCTGGCTATTTTCCCCGGAATCCTGATCCTGATCACGGTCGTCAGCTTCAATTATCTGGGAGAAGTATTAAGAAAAGTATTCGAGCCCAAGTAAGGAGGACATTTACACATGGAAAAATTACTGGAAGTAAAAGATCTGAAGGTGTCTTTCTTTACAGACCTTGGAGAGACACAGGCAGTAAAAGGTGCAGGCTTTGCCATCGGTGAGGGGGATTTTTTCGGGATCGTAGGAGAGTCCGGAAGCGGAAAAAGTGTGACCACCAAATCCATTCTCCGTCTCGGACCATCCAACTGTAAGATCATGGGTGGTGAGATCCTGTTCCGGGGAGAAGATATCCTGAAGAAAAATGAAGCAGCGCTCCGTGAGATCCGCGGTGGTGAGATCGCCATGATCTTTCAGGATTCTCTTTCCGCACTGAATCCGGTTTACACTGTTGGCAATAAGATGGTAGAGCTGATCCGGCGCCATACCAATATGAATAAAAAAGAAGCAAAGGCCCGGGTGCTGGAGCTTCTCACAGCCGTTGGTATCACAGACCCGGAAAAGGCTATGAACAGCTATCCCCACGAGCTTTCCGGCGGTATGCGCCAGCGTGTGATGATCGCCATGGCCATGAGCAGTGACCCGAAGATCCTGATCGCAGATGAGCCCACCACAGCCCTGGACGTTACGATCCAGGCGCAGATCCTTCACCTGCTTCTGGAACTTCAGAAAAAGAACAATATGAGTATCATCCTGATCACCCATGATCTGGGCGTTGTGGCGCAGACCTGTAAACGGGTAGCTGTTATGTGTGGTGGCTACGTAGTGGAAGAGGGAACTGTAGAAGAGATCTTTCTTCATCCGGGACATCCCTATACACAGGCACTGATCGCAAGCATGCCGCGGGTGGGAGGTACCTTTGAACAGTTTCTGGAGAGAGATCTTTCGGACGGAAACGGTGATCTGTGTCCCTTCCTCAATCGCTGTAAATATGCGGACAAAACCTGTGAGGCCTGTCTTCCGAAATATTATGAGGCTTCAGAGGGACACAGGATATTCTGTCACAGAAGGGAGGAGAAGAGATGAGCAAGCCCTTAATTGAAGTAAAAGATCTGAAAGTATATTTTAAACAGAAATCTCCGAAGCTTCTGTCCTTTAAGCCGGGCATACTGAAGGCTGTGGATCAGGTAAGCTTTTCTATTGAAAAGGGAAAAACCTTCGGTCTGGTAGGAGAATCCGGAAGCGGAAAATCTACCATCGGAAAGGCAATCCTACGTTATCATAAACCCACAGGCGGTGAGATTTTTTATGAAGGAACAGAGATCGGAGCCATGGGGGAAAAAGAACTGCTTCCATACCGCAAAAAAATGCAGTCCGTTTTTCAGGATCCCTATTCCTCTCTGGACCCAAGCCATACAGTGCAGGATATCATCTGCGAGCCTATGGCGATCCATAAAATGTACACGCAGAAAGAACGCAAAGAGCGTGCAAAAGAACTGATCCGCGTGGTTGGCCTCAAAGAGCAGGATCTTCTGAAGTATCCTCATGAGTTTTCCGGCGGACAGCGTCAGAGGATTTCCATTGCAAGAGCACTTTCCGTACAGCCGGAATTTGTAGTCTGCGATGAGCCCATTTCTGCGCTGGATGTTTCCCTGCAGGCCCAGATCGTTCAGATGCTTCAGGATCTTCAGGAAAAATACGGGCTGACCTATCTGTTCATCAGCCATCAGCTGCAGGTGGTCCAGAAGATCTGTGATGAGATCGGGGTGCTTTATCTTGGAAATCTCATGGAGATCGCAGATGCAGATAAGCTCTATTCCAATCCGCTGCATCCTTATACAAAAATGCTGATCTCCTCGATTCCGGTTCCGGACCCAAGAGTCAAAACTCTGGATCAGATCGTTACGGATACCGGAGTACAGTCCAGATCTATCGGGGGCTGCCGCTTCCATAACCGCTGTCCGTGGTGTGAGGAACGCTGCAGACAGGAAACCCCGGCACTTCGTCAGGTGGAGCCGGGACATATGGTAGCATGTCATAAATATCAGGAAAAGAAATAATCATAAAATACGGGAAGGTAAATAAAAAAGTGGACATAAATATATATAAAAACTATCTGGCGATCCTCCGTGAGGAGATGATCCCGGCTATGGGATGTACAGAACCTATTGCCCTGGCCTATGGCGCGGCAAGAGCAAGAGAGATCCTTGGAAAAGAGCCGGAGCGTATCGTAGCAAAATGTTCCGGAAATATCATCAAAAATGTGCGTTGTGTGATCATTCCCAATTCTGGAGGCTTAAAGGGGATTCCTGCAGGTGTGATCCTTGGGGCGGTGGCAGGAGATGCTTCTCTGGATATGGAGGTTCTTTCCAAAGTCGATGAAAAGGGCAGGGCACGCTGCCGGGAACTTCTGGAGGCAGATATCTGTAAGGTAGAGCTTCTGGACACGCCGGTGGTCCTTCACATTATCATCGAAATGTATGCTGGTGAAGATACCGTCAGCCTGGAGATCAAATACGACCATATCAACGTGACCAGGATCAGCAAAAACGGGGAAATCCTCCTTGATGCAGACAAAGCTGTGGAAGAAAAGGAAGAGACGGACCGAGGCCTGTTAAATCTGGAGGATATTCGGGAATTTGCGGATACCGTAGAGCTTTCCGATGTAAAGGAACTTCTGGATGCGCAGATCAGAAGCAATATGGCCATTGCTCATGAGGGAATGACCGGAAAATACGGCCTGGGTATCGGGCGCGTGATCCGTGAAAACTATTCTCATGATATGCTCACCAGAATGAGAAGTCTTACTGCAGCAGCTTCCGAGGCACGTATGGGTGGCTGTGATATGCCGGTTGTCATTAATTCCGGAAGCGGAAATCAGGGAATTGCATGCTCTGTTCCGCTGATCGTCTATGCAAGAGAGATGGAGCTGCCGGATTACAGCCTCTACAGGGCCCTGGTGTTTTCCAATCTCCTCACAGTCTATCAGAAGCAATATATAGGGAAGCTGTCTGCCTTCTGCGGGGCGGTATCGGCCTCCTGTGCAGCCGGAGCCGCCATTACCTATATGGTAGGCGGAGATATTTCCCTGATCAAAAAAACGATCGAGAATACCCTTGCCAATATTCCGGGAATCATCTGTGATGGGGCCAAGATCTCCTGTGCTGCCAAGATCGCAGCCTGTCTTGACGCAGCCTTCCTGGCGCATCATCTTGCCATGAACGGGCAGTCTTATGCGCCTTATACAGGAATTCTCCAGGAAGAAACCGCAGAGACCATCAGCTGTGTGGGACAGATCGGAAAAGACGGTATGAAGGAAACAGACAGAGAGATCCTCAAGATCATGCTGGAGCATTGATCCGCATCGGAGATGGCACAGATTAAACAGAAAAGGTTGGATTTATGGACAATGAATTAAGAATTGCAATACTGATCGATGCAGATAATGTATCAGACAAATACATCAAGATCATCGTGGATGAAGTGGCAAACATCGGCATAGCCACCTACAAACGGATCTATGGAGACTGGACCAGTGCACGGCTTTCCTCCTGGAAAAAGGTTCTTCTGGAGGATTCCATCATTCCTATCCAGCAATACAGCTATACCACCGGAAAAAACGCCACCGATTCGGCGATGATCATTGATGCCATGGATATTCTGTATTCCGGAAATGTGGATGGATATTGCATTGTTTCTTCGGACAGTGATTTCACCCGTCTGGCAGCAAGGCTCCGGGAATCCGGAATGCTGGTCCTGGGTATGGGTGAGGAGAAGACGCCGAAGCCGTTTATTTCCGCATGCAACCAGTTTAAATATCTGGATCTTCTCTACCGCAACCAGCAGGAGGAAGAGAAGAAGGAAGATATGGCTACTGCAGCAGAAGCTAAAAAATCCGGAAACAGCAGCAAACAGAGCAGCTCCGGCTCCAGGAAGAACAAAGACCTCAAGCGGGTACGCAAGGCCATTAATGCTATCATCGAGAAATTTTCTGACGAAGAGGGATGGCTTTCCTCCGGACAGCTGGGTGACCAGCTTGGGAAACGACTTCCGGATTTTGATGTGCGTAATTACGGATATTCCAAGTTGACCCCCTTTATCAAATCTCTGGGAAATTATGAAACAGGCAGGATCCCCACGGGAAGCGGAGGGAGAAAGCAGATCTATTTCCGCATGAAGGAGGATAAACAATGAAGAATTATCTGGCACCTATGGAGGGCGTAACCAACTGGGTCTATCGGAATGCATATCATGACTATTTTTATCCCATGGATAAATACTTTACTCCCTTCATCACTGCCAAGCCCAATAAACGTCTCAGCAGCAAGGAGATCAAAGAGGTATCACCGGAAACCAACGGAGATCTTCCGGTGATTCCCCAGATCCTGACCAACAATGCGGAGGATTTTGTGAAAACAGCGCATATCTTCCGGGATGAATACGGACACAGGGAAGTAAATCTCAATCTGGGATGCCCCTCGGGAACTGTCACAGCCAAGGGAAAGGGTGCCGGTTTCCTGGGCGAGCCGGATAAGCTGGAACGTTTTCTGGATGAGATCTTCGAAAAGACCGGGATGGAGATCTCCATAAAAACGAGAGTGGGAACGGATTATGAGGAAGACTGGGAACGGCTTCTTGAGATCTACGGCAGATATCCGCTGAAGGAGCTGATCATCCATCCACGCCTTCTGAAGGATCATTATAAGGGGATTCCCAGATATGGACTGTATGAGGAGGCAAGGGAAAAGCTGAAGGTTCCTTTGGGATATAACGGGGATATTTTTTCAGTGGAGGCTTATCAGGAAATCCGGGAGAAATTTCCGGATGCAGACAGCGTCATGTACGGAAGAGGCCTGATCGCAAGGCCCTATCTTCTGGATGCCATTATGCAAAAAGAAGACGGAGAGGATCACCGGGAAGAATACCGGAAAAAGCTGCGTCAGTTTCATGACCGTCTTTACCGGGATTATCAGGAACATCTTTCAGGAGAACGAAATGTACTTTTTCGCATGAAGGAATTGTGGAGTTATATGGCACCGGGCTTTACCAATTATGCCAGATATCTGAAAAAGATCAAAAAATCCCAGCATTTTGGTGACTATGAGGCAGCGGTTATGAGCCTTTTTGGAGAACAGGAGATCTTAAAGGTATGAACAGTATAAAAGAAAAATTTGATGAATTTATTTCCCAGTATCCCATTTTTGAGTATCGTGTGCTGGATACAGGGGATATTAAAGTACAGTCACGTGTGCGTACGATCTGTAAACAGGAATGTGAACGTTATGGGAGCACATGGGCCTGTCCTCCGGCAGTGGGAGAACTGTCAGAATGCGAAAAGAAGATCCGGAGCTATCCGAAAGCAGTTTTCTTTTCCAGCGTTGCGGAGGTATCGGATATCATGAACATGAAGGAGATGCTTTCCACAAGAATGGAACACGAAGCGCTTACAGAGAAGGTACGTGATTTTCTGGAGGGAGAGGGCTATGAGACCTTTACACTTTCCACGGAATCCTGTGACTTCTGTGAACGCTGTGCCTATCTGGACGGAAAACCATGCCGTTTTCCGGAGCATATGCATCCATGTCTGGAAAGCTATGGCGTGGTAGTCAGTGAGATCGTAGAAAAGGAAGCTATGGAATACAATCTGGGTGGAAATACCATTCTCTGGTTTTCCATGGTGCTGATCCGCAGATAAAAGACAAAAAGCAGATACAGTGAAAGATACATAAGAAGAAATCCTCCGGCATAGATTAATGATAAAAGCCGGAGGATTTTTTTATGGGAAAAATGTCAGCTTTTCTGGAACTTCCCGGGGAACCGGCATTTCGGGAGGTGCAGGTGATACTTACGGGAAAACGCCGGGCAGTGATCGAAAATTACCGGAATATCCAGAGTTATACAAGGGAGGAGATCCTGATATTGACACCTTCCGGCAGACTTGTGATCCGTGGGAAAAACCTTGTGATCCCCTGCTATACAACCCTTGAACTATGTATCCGCGGGCAGATCGAAAGCATTACGCTGGAGGAGGGAAATAAGTAATGATCCCAGGTTTTGTGCGGGTTTCTGTTAAGGGGCAGCAGTGCCAGCGGTTTGTGAACCTTTGCAGAGGCAGGGAAATGGATCTGAAAAGGATCATCCGTACCGGTGAGACGGAGCTTCAGCTCACCATGAAGGCAGCGGATTTTCTGCAGATCTCGCCACTGCGGAGAAAAACAGGGGTACATATCCACATCCTGAAAAAAAGCGGGCCTTTGTTTTTTCTGCTTTTCTGTAAAAGAAGAAAAATGATCCCTGCAGGGTTTCTGGCAGTTTTCTGCCTTCTTTTTTTACTGTCAGGAAGAGTGTGGAACGTTGAGATCCGGGGCAATATTCTAAATCCCACAACCCAGCTGATGGGATTTCTGAAAGAGCAGGGAATCCATTTCGGAATGTCCAGAAAGAAGATCAGCTGCAGTGCACTTGCAGCTTCTCTGCGAAGAGAATTTCCGGAGATCACCTGGGTGTCTGCCGGATTTTCGGGAACGGGCCTGCGTTTTGAGATCCGGGAGGGAACTGTTGGAGAAAAAGCAGAGCCGGAAGAAAAATCCTGCAGTCTGTTTTCGACTCTGGACGGAGTGATCGATTCCATGGTCACACGGCAGGGAACTCCTCTTGTCAGGGCCGGGGATGAAATAAAAAAAGGCCAGGAACTGGTTTCCGGGATCGTGGATATCAAAGATGACAGCCAGGAGGTCATCCGCTATGAGTATGTTCAGGCAGATGCGGATATTTACGTCTGTCATTCCATTGCCTATTACGATACCTTTCCGTTGGACATAGAGAAAAAGGTATGGTCCGGTAAAAAGAAAACAACGATTTTTTTTCAGCTTGGAAGCAGTTTCCTGGACCTTTCCTCTCCTCTGCAGCAAAATGAAGATCGTCTTATCTGCCGGGAATCTCTTTTCAGTACCGGGATCTTTCAGGTTCCTTTTTCCCTGGGAATCATCACTACCAGCAGGTTTGAGCTTCGAAAAGAAAGACTGACAGAGGATGCCGCCAAAAAACAGGCCATACAGAGGCTTTATGATTATGAAGAAAAATTAATAGAAAAAGGGGTTCAAATATCTGAAAATAATGTTAAAATAGAAATAAATCACCAGGACTGCGTCAGCAGAGGCACTCTTACCGTCATTGAAAGGACCGGAAGAGAAGCCCCCACAGAAAAAAAGACGCAGCCAAAAGAAAGGACACCAGAGGATGGCTAGCAGCATTATCGAATTATATGTGGATGTGCCGGCAGACCGCCAGGCGAATATTTTCGGACAGTTTGACGAGCATCTGAAGCTGATCGAACGTACTCTGAACGTAACCATGATCTTCCGTGACGGTTCTCTTAAGATTCTGGGAAGCCAGGAGGGAGCCACACAGGCCAGGGCAATCGTGGAGGAACTGAATACACTTGCGGGCAGAGGCAATACCATCACACAGCAGAATGTGAATTACGCACTTTCCCTTGCCATGGAGAAGATCGGCTCCGTGATGGAGGAGATCGACAAGGATTTTATCTGTAATACCATACAGGGCAGGCCGATCAAACCCAAGACCCTCGGACAGAAGGACTATGTGGAACAGATCCGTAAGAAGATGATCGTATTCGGTGTGGGACCTGCCGGAACCGGCAAAACCTATCTTGCCATGGCTATGGCAGTAACTGCTTTTCGCAATGAGGAGGTTTCCAGGATCATTCTTACCAGACCGGCCATTGAGGCAGGAGAGAAGCTGGGATTCCTTCCCGGCGATCTCCAGAGCAAGGTCGATCCCTATCTGCGTCCTCTTTATGACGCACTGTATCAGATCATGGGGGCAGACAGCTTTGCCAAAAACATGGAGAAGGGGCTCATCGAGGTTGCCCCTCTTGCCTATATGAGAGGACGTACACTGGATAATGCCTTTATCATCCTGGATGAGGCGCAGAATACCACACCTGCCCAGATGAAGATGTTCCTGACCAGGATCGGCTTCGGTTCCAAGGTGATCATCACAGGCGATGCATCCCAGAAGGACCTTCCCAGGGACGCCACGTCCGGTTTGGATGTGGCGATGAAGGTGCTGAAGAAGATCGATGACATCGGATTCTGTCAGCTGACCAGCAAGGATGTTGTACGTCATCCACTTGTACAGCAGATCGTGCAGGCCTATGACGATTATGAAAAAAAACAGAAGCCTGCCAAATCCAGGAAGGATGACAGGTATGCTGTGAAAAATAAGGAGTACAGAAGATGACCATAAATATCGAATATGAGACAGATCAGGAGTTAGGCATTGACTATGCTGCCCTTGCATCCCAGGTTGCGGACAAGGTTCTTGAAATGGAGAAATGCCCCTATGACGGACAGGTCAATCTTGTCCTGACAGATAACGAGGAGATCAAGAGGGTAAATACGGAATTCCGGAATATCCAGGCTCCTACAGATGTGCTGTCATTTCCTATGATCCCCTTTGAGACACCGGCGGATTATTCCGTTGTGGAAGAGGATGAGTCCTACTTTGATCTGGACAGTGATGAACTCCTTCTTGGAGATATCATGATCTCCGTGCCTAAGGTTTTTGCCCAGGCAGAGGAATACGGACATAGTGTGACAAGGGAATTCTGTTTCCTGGTGGCACATAGTATGCTGCATCTTCTGGGCTATGATCATATGACAGAGGATGAGGCAAAGGTCATGGAAGCCAAGCAGGCAGCAGCACTGAAGGAACTGGGGATCAACCGCTAGTACAGCGAATGACCACGTGCTGTCCCACAGAAAAGCTAAGCGGAAAGCTCTTCCGCTTTAAGAAAAGGAGGTAATATATGAGAATGAAAAAGACAGGTATACTGGCAGGTATCACAGCTGCATGCATCTGCATTGCCCAGACTGTTCCCGCTTTTGGAGCCGGGCAGGATCTGGTAGGCTTTGTCCCCAATGAGGAGAAACAGGAAGAAACCCAGGTAAAGAGTTATCTCACCGGCGAAAATGTTCCGGAGAGCATTGGACGTAGGAGACCGGTTGCCGTGATGATGGGCAACAACAGTGTCGGAGCTCCGCAGAGTGGTATCGGACATGCCGGTGTTGTCTACGAAGCGCCGGTGGAAGGTAATATTACCCGTCTTATGGGCATTCTCGAAGATTATGATGAGCTGGAACGGATCGGTTCCGTTCGCAGCTGCCGTGACTATTATCTCTTTTACGCCAACGAATTTAATGCGATCTATGCCCACTACGGACAGGCTGCCTATGCACTGTCTTATCTGGAACAGCATGTGATCGATAACCTTAACGGGATCCAGATCGGCAAGCTTGCTTTTTTCCGTACAACAGACAGGAAGGCACCTCACAATGCCTATACAGATGCCAGCCACCTTCAGGCAGGCATAGATGCTATGGGATACAGCCAGGAATATAAAGAAGAATATACCGGACATTATCTTTTTGCAGAAGATGGTACAGAGACCGTGCCGGATGGGATCACAGCCAGCCTTGTGAAACTGGATAATTTTACTGATAATCATCCGTGGTATGAATACGATGAAGAGACAAAGGAATATAAGAGATTCCAGTTTGGCAGGGAACATGTGGATCAGCTGGATAATGAACAGCTCACCTGCGACAATATCATCCTTCAGTATTCATCCTGCCCGGCTTACGATGGAAACGGCTATCTGAATATTGATGCCATTTCCGGCGGAGAGGGCAAGTTTATTACCAGAGGCAAAGCCATTGATATCCGCTGGGAGAAGAATTCTCCATGGGGGATCACGCATTATTACGACGGAAATGAACAGGAGATCCGCCTGAATCCGGGTACTACCTGGGTGGAGATCGTACAGAATGACAGGATTGATTCCGTTACTTATCAGTAAGATTAATATACAGGTATCAGGAGAAACAAAAAACATGAACGCAAATTACAGGGAACGACTGAAAGACAAGAAACGCATTGTTATCAAGATCGGATCATCATCACTGATCCACGCAGAAACAGGAAGACTGGATTTTCATAAGCTGGAGATCCTGGCCCGAGAGCTCAGCGACCTTCATAACCGGGGGAAAGACGTAGTGCTGGTATCCTCCGGAGCTATTGCGGTAGGTGCAGCTGCACTGGGGATGAAGGGAAAACCGGCAGAGCTTGAGAAAAAGCAGGCCTGTGCAGCTGTGGGACAGGCCAGGCTGATGACCATTTATCAGAAGCTTTTCGGGGAATACAATCAGATGGTGGCACAGATCCTGATGACCAAGAATACCATGGTCAACAACACCAACCGCAGGAATGCCCAGAATACCTTCCAGCAGCTTCTGGCAGAAAAGGTGATCCCCATTGTAAATGAGAACGACTCGGTATCCTCCTACGAATTCCAGAACCTGGTAAAATTCGGAGACAACGATACCCTTTCCTCCGTGGTTGCTGCACTGATCGATGCGGATCTTCTGATCCTCATGTCCGATATTGACGGTCTTTTTACAGACGATCCCAATTCCAATCCGGATGCACAGTTTATCGATATTGTAGAAAACATGGATGACAATATGCGTAAGCTTGGCAAATCCTCCACAGGAAGCAATGTGGGTACCGGCGGAATGGCGACCAAGCTTACCGCTGCGATCATCGCCACTGCGGCAGGAGCGGACATGGTCATTGCCAACGGAAATGACTTCCACAACATCCACAGGATCGTGGAAGGCAGGAGCTGCGGAACATTATTTGTAGGAAACAAGAAGGAAGAATTCTTCCTCATTGATTATATCGAAAAACTGCTTTAAGGAGAATAACATTATGATGGATAATATCAAGATCGACAGGATCAACGCACTGGCACATAAACAGAAAAGTGTAGGTCTTACCGAGGAAGAAAAGGTGGAGCAGGCGAAGCTTCGGAGAGAATATCTGGATGCAGTGAAGGGGAATCTCCGTGCGCATCTGAATAACATCGATATCAAAGAAAAGGATGGCAGCATCACCAATCTTGGAGAAAAATATGGAAGAAAAAAAGGAAATTAGAAAAAAAATCTTCAAAGCCAGAAAAGAACATACCGATGCCTGGATCCGGGAAAACAGTCTCCGGATCACAGAGACCCTGACAGAGCTTCCGGAATACCGGAATGCAGAACGGATCATGGCATACGCAGATTATAACCATGAAGTGATCACGCGCTATATTATCGAACAGGCCTGGAAAGACGGTAAGGAAGTGGCAGTGCCAAAGGTTTTCGGGAAGGATATGGTATTTTACAGACTGACCGATTTCAGTCAGTTGGAATCCGGCTATTTCGGGATCCCGGAGCCAAAGGAAGACGGAGAAAAGGTTTCCTGGGAAGAAGCCATGATGGTCATGCCCGGGGTGGCTTTTGACGTGAACTGCAACCGGGTAGGCTATGGCGGCGGTTTTTATGACCGCTTTCTGGAAAAGCATCCGGAGGTCTGCCGCGTTGCAGTAGGATTTTCCTTCCAGATCCTTCCGGAGGTTCCAACAGAGCCTACGGATATCCGTCCGCAGGTCATTGTGACGGAAGAGAATATATACCGCGATGCACAGTAAGATATTGCTGTAAAGACAGAAAGAAAGGCAGGAATATTTGGAAATGAATGAAATGCTTGAAAAATTGGGACAGAATGCGAAAGACGCGGAGACAGTCCTTCGAAATCTTTCCACAAATGACAAAAATAAAACCCTGGAAGCTGTGGCAAGGGCTCTTGTCGCTCATACGGATGAGATCCTGAAGGCCAATGCCCTGGATGTGGAAAACGGCAAAAAGAATCAGATGCCGGAAGGACTGATCGACCGTCTGATGCTGACACCGGAGCGGATCGAAGGAATGGCAGACGGACTTCGTCAGCTTACCGGTCTTGAAGATCCCATCGGGGAAGTTACAGGTATGAAAAAACGTCCCAACGGGCTTCTGATCGGACAGAAACGTGTTCCTTTAGGTGTGATCGGCATCATTTACGAAGCACGTCCCAATGTTACCTCAGATGCATTCGGCCTCTGCTTCAAAACCGGAAATGTTGTGATCCTGAAGGGTGGGAGCGACGCGATCCATTCCAATACTGCCATTGTCAACTGTATCCGTGAGGCATTGAAAGCCTGCGGCATTACCGAAGATGCCATCCAGCTGATCCAGGATACCTCCAGAGAAACAGCTGCGGAATTTATGAAGCTGAACCGGTATGTGGATGTACTGATCCCACGTGGCGGAAGAGGACTGATCAAAGCAGTGGTAAACCAGAGTACGATCCCTGTCATCGAGACCGGAACCGGAAACTGTCATATCTATGTGGACGAGACTGCAGATCTTCAGATGGCAGCGGATATTGTGATCAATGCAAAGACCCAGCGTGTGGGAGTATGCAATGCATGCGAGTCCCTTCTTGTAAACCGCAAGGTGAAGGATGATTTCCTGCCGGTACTGGCCGGACGCCTTAAGGAGAAGCATGTGGAGGTTCGCGCAGATGAAGCGGCAAAGGCTCTGATGCCGGGAGCAGTTCCTGCAACAGAAGAGGACTGGGGAACTGAATATCTTGACTATATCCTTTCTGTAAAGGTAGTGGATTCCGTGGAGGAAGCCATTGCACATATCAATAAATATAATACAAAGCATTCGGAGGCTATCATTACCAATGATTATACCCATGCCCAGAAATTCCTGGATGAGGTAGATGCAGCAGCAGTTTATGTGAACGCTTCTACCAGATTCACCGATGGAAATGAGTTTGGATTCGGTGCGGAGATCGGGATCAGTACCCAGAAGCTCCATGCAAGAGGCCCAATGGGACTCCTTGCACTGACCACCACCAAGTATATCATTTATGGTAATGGACAGGTACGTCCGTAACACAAATAAAGTAAAGCGGGTTTTTCGGTCCGCTTTACTTTTTTGAAGTGTTGTGCTATACTTTTTTGTAATTGGATTTAAAAAGACTAACTCATAACAGGAGGACTTATAAATGAAAAAAAAGCAGCTTTTTGCAGTCCTGCTTGCAGGTTCCATGACTGTTGGAATGGCACCTGCCGCAGCGTTTGCCGCTGAAGATACCGGAGCGGTAACAGAGGCAGAAGCACCGACTGCAGACGAGAATACAGAAACACCAGATGATGGAGCAGCTGTGGATGACCAGTCCCAGAGTGAAGCCGACGCCCAGGCAGCAGCTCAGGCCCAGGCGGAAGCAGAAGCTCAGGCAGCAGCCCAGGCCCAGGCAGAAGCAGAGGCCCAGGCAGCAGCTCAGGCTCAGGCAGAAGCAGAGGCCCAGGCAGCAGCTCAGGCCCAGGCGGAAGAGGCGCAGCAGGAGCAGCAAACTACTGCGGCAGATGCAACTGTTACTACTGCGGAAGAACTACAGGCAGCGATTAATAATGCACCTGACTTTACAGGATCTATTGATGATAGTGATTTATATACATCTGCTTATAAGATTCTGATCAGTGCATCGTTTAATCTCACAGATACTATTACCGTTCCTGCCAAAAAGAATATTGCAATTTTTGGTGCAACAGATGCTACAACCGTAGTTGGACGTGGGAGTGTTGCAGGTGATATGTTCAAGGTGAGTGCAGGAAGTATTTTGTCCATGACACAGAATGAAGGTGACGGTTCCTCAGAAATCGGTAAACTTTCTGTTGAAGGTAATAAAAACGACGGAACCGCAGCAGATGGATCGATCGTTTCTGTAGAAGCTGGCGCTAAATTTGTGATGACGACAGGCGTTACTCTTTCTAAGAATGTCTCTACTGCAGCAGGTGCGGCAGTTAAAAACAGCGGTAAACTTGTGATTACAGGTGGCGAGATCAAAGATAATGTATCTACAGGTGGAGCTGTTTACAGCACAGGTACGATTTCCCTGGAACAAGGAACGAATGCTGCAGCAGACGAACCGAAGATTATCGAGAACTATACAAGCGGAGATAAGAGCGTAAAATCCAATATCGTATTAGGACAGCAGGATCAGAGTGCAGGAAGTATCATCATTGCCGGCGCATTTGAGAATCAGAATATTGGATATTCCGTAGAGAATCCGACAGTTGACTATACAGTTTTCCAGAAACCTGAATCTTTAGCTGCGGATGCATTTGAAAAAGCAGTTAATGCGATGAGCTATGAAGGCGACCAGAGCTATGGAATAAATACAGCTACAGGTCAGCTTGTTTCTAACAAACCAACGGTTACTATTGATAGTGCTACAAGTGAAGAAGCAAATACTGTTTCTGTAACCTTCACATCTGATAAAGCAGGTACATATTTCTATAAATATGTTGCAAAAGGTGCGGAAGCTCCGACTATCGAGAAAGCTATAGAAGGTGGAACGGTTAAGGCAGGAGAAACCACTTCCCTGAAACTTACCAATGTCACAGACAAGACTATTGACCTTTATATATGGGTAAAAGAAAGTGAAAGCGGTAACGACATTGTTGGTGAAGGTGTAAAGAAGGATATTGCAGTAACCCAGGCACAGAATCCAGACAATCCGAAACCGGCAGCACCAAAGGTTACTAAAATCAGCGCAGAAAGTAAAACTGCAACAACTGCAGAAGTAGTTCTCCAGTCTGATAAGAGCGGTAAATGCTATTATAAATGTGTGGCAAAGGGAGCGGATAAACCTTCCATTACAGCTAAAGACAATTATGTCGCGATCACTGAAAAAAAAGATTTTAAGATTGATCTGAAAAACCTGAAAGGTGATGCGATTGATCTCTATGTGCAGGTAGTAGCGAAAGATGGATCAAAGACAGCAGTGACCAAGATTGCAACTGTTACTTTGAAAAAAGAAACAGCTAAAACACCTGCGAAGATTTCCAACATAAGTTATAAATGGAAGAGCCATACATCTGCTACCGTAACTATGCGTTCTGATAAAGCTGGTGTATACTATTATAAATGGGTAAAACGTGGTTCCAAAGCTCCGACAGTTGATAAAATGAGCAAGGGAAAAAATGTTTCTGCAAATAAGGATTTCACGATCAGTTTGAAAGATTTGGATGCAAACAATGCAATTGATGTTTATGTGTGCATCAAAGGAACTGATGGAACTGTAAGTACACCAAAGAAGATTGCATTGGATGAAGCTATGCGTCCGGCAAATGTTAAATGGATTGCATTTGAATGGACCAGTCATACATCTGCAGTTGCTAAATTTGTAACTACTAAATCAGGTAAACTGTATTATGCATGGGTAACTCGGGATGAAGCTGGGAATTCAAAGATACCAGATATCTATAATTCCGGGAATTCTATAGAAACCGGAGCAGATAGAGAAATTTCAATTTATCTTAATGATCTTGATCCGGATAATGCCATTGACCTTTATGTTCGTTTTAAAGATAATAATGGAATAGAGACAGTTCCGTTAAAGCTAAATCTTAAAGAAGAGAACCGTCCTGCAGAAGGACATAATCCTAAATCTTATAAAGTTTCTGATAGTAGGGTATATGGCTTAGATGATCCACTAGAGTTTTATCCAAATACATTTTATGAATTTAGGGTAGTTGGTGCAGGAACAGATAATGATAATCCGGGAGAACAGGATGTTAAATGGGTTCCTCTCTATTGGAGTACATCTGCTAATCCTAGTGATAGTCAGAAACATAGTGCATGGAAGATTGGTTCCGCCAAGGGAATCAACAAAGACGCTACATACAACCTGTATGTATTCTTCCAGAAATACGTCTACACCGGTGGTCAGTGGCAGCAGACAGATACTATTGAATCTGCGGTATATCAGTTTAAATCTGCAAAACTGACACCTACCGGAACTCCGGGAGCAGATGGTTCATATGGCGGCGGTCAGACAGGCTCTGATCCGAACGCAACCATAACAGGAGAGGCATCCGCAACATCCTCCAATGGAGGCAACGGAACCAGATCTAAGAATGCAGTATCAACAGCTGATAACTCACCGATCGGAACCATGTCCGCACTGGCAGTGGCATCCCTTCTTGCAGGTGGATATGTGATCGTGAGAAGAAGAAAAAAAGATATTTAAACGCACAATAGCCAAAGTAGCATAAGAAATAAAAAAATCACCGGTTTTCCGAAAGAACAGGAAAGCCGGTGATTTTTTTATAAAGATAAATTTACAGATTCTTTTTCTTATAGATAAACCAGGAAGCTGCAATACTGAATGCAATAAGATAGACTGTCAGGATCAGGATACTGAGGTAATTGACTCCACCGCCGGAAGCAATGGTACGGATCAGATGACTGGTCTGTGACAATGGAAGAGCAGCTACAAAATTCCCAAGAAAGCCCGGGATCTTCTCTGTAGAGAAGAAGGTGTTGCACAAAAAAGCCATTGGCATAATGATATAGTTGGAAAAACGAGGTACATCCGCATGGTTCTTTGCAAGGAAAGAAACCACAACACCGATGGCAGAAAATACAGCACCGTTGAGGAACATCACCAGTAATGACCATCCGTTGAATACAAGACCGGTTCCGATCGGCATAGTCAGAAGAAGAATGATCCCTCCTGCATAAAGCCCACGGAGACTGCCTCCGATGATCTGTCCGGCAATAAACTGCCACAGAGGTGTCGGAGATATCATAACCTGGTCAAAGGCTTTCTCATAAAGACGCTGCACATTCAGATTCTGTGCGATGGCATTAAAGCTTCCGTTCATTGTAGTCAGTGAAACCACACCAGGGATCAGGAAATTTAGATAAGGCTCCCCATGTGAGGAGGTCTGTATCCCCATTCCAAAAACGATCAGATACATCAGTGGCGCGATCATAGCTGCCAGCGTGATCTTATAGAAATCCCTTCGGAATTCCACCCATTTTTCCCATAAAATAGTAAGTATTCCCATGATAATTCATCGTCCATTCTGTTAAATTATAAGATAACTGTGGCTGACGCCGGCTTATCGCTGCATCAGATGCCTGCCTGCGCGCTCCACAAAAACATCCTCCAGAGTTGTCTCACGAAGGGTGCACTGTCCGTCCAGAGAGGACAGAAAAGAGATGGCCTCTTCCCGGCTGTGGAAGTAGTGGCTTTTTGCCCCCTCCGGTGTTTCCTGATCTACGGTGTATTTGCCCAGGCTGTCGATCAGGCCTGACGGAGTATTGATCTCCTCCAGCTTTCCGTGATCCATAAGTGCTACCCGGTTGCAGAGAGACTGTGCCTCTTCCATATAGTGGGTTGTAAGAAGAATAGTCAGGTTTTTTCCGTTCAGCTGACGGAGAAGATTCCACATCTGTCGTCTGGAAAGCGCGTCCATGCCTGCGGTGGGCTCGTCCAGAAGAAGGATCTCCGGACTTGTGAGAAGTGCCCGGCATACCATAAGCTTTCGTTTCATACCACCGGAAAGCTTCCTTACAGTCCGCTTACGGAAGGGAAGAAGTCCGCAGAAATCCAGAAGCTCTTCGGTTTTCCGTTTGATCTCTTTTCGTGGCATGAAATAAAGACGGCCCTGATATTCCATGATCTCATCCATGTTCATATCCTGGCGCATGGAGTATTCCTGAGTGATCACGCTGATCTTGCGTTTCAGATCCGGTCGGTTGCGTCCAAGTGTCTGCCCGTCAATGAGGATTTCGCCCTCTGTGGGCAGGAGCAGAGTGGAAAGCAGACTGATCGTGGTGGTTTTTCCGGCACCGTTGGGCCCCAGCAGACCAAAAAATTCGCCGGTTTCTATGCGAAGATCCAGAGAATCCACAGCCGTAAAACTGTCGAATTTTTTTGTGAGATTTTTTGTTTCGATCATCTCTGTTCATTTCCTTTCGTTTGTATGCAAATTTCATTCTATTATACTGGAAAAGAAGAGACATTTCAACAACTCTGAGATGTTCTTTACAGAAAAGGAACGTTGTGCTATAGTGATACGAAGGAAAAACAGAAAACGGAGAGAAAACCATGAAACACAGGATGAGAACAATAATGCTGATTCTTCTGACTATGCTGCTGCTATGCCCTATACAGGTTCTGGCTGCAGATGGAGAGAACGCAGTGAAGACAGATCTGGAGGACGGAGAATATTCCATACAGGTGGAGCTGGAAGGCGGAAGCGGAAAGGCCAGCGTTTCTTCTCCCACGCTGATGCTGGTAAAAGAGGGGAAGATGTATGCACGGCTCCAGTGGAGCAGCTCCAACTATGATTACATGATCGTAGATGGGGAAAAATATCTCAATGAGAGTGAGGAAGGCAGAAATTCTGTTTTTACTGTCCCGGTAACTGCCTTGGATGATAAGATGGAAGTGATCGCAGATACACTGGCCATGGGTGCCCCTCATGAGATCGATTATACACTGACCTTTTATGAGGCTTCTATTGGCTCCAAGGGCCAGCTACCTCAGGAGGCAGCGAAAAGAGTGGTTGCAGTTGCGCTGGTGATCATCATCGGCGGCGGTATCCTGAATTATTTTGTAAACAAAAGGAATCGGTGTTAAACCGGTTCTTTTTTTATGCCCTTTCGCATAATATACATAATAACGAACATGTATAAAGACGGAAGGAAGGGAACATCATGGATACAGTACAGGATAAAACCTACGAAGCAATTTATTATTCACTGTGGGAGGCTGCCAGGCGTTACAGCGGCTTTACGCAGTTTCGGGTGATTGGAAAAAGCCACGATGACCGGATGATCCCTATGCTGGAGATCGGACATGGAGATGCCTGTATTTTCTGTGTGGCCGGCTTTTCCGGAACGGATGGTCAGATGACGGACAGGCTTACCAGGATGGCACTGGAGCTTTGCAGAATATATGAATGCAACTGGACCGTGGACGAGCTTTATGAGGTAAAAAAGCTCCTGGATCAGACCAGGCTTTGTATCATACCGGTGGTCAATCCGGATGGATATGAGATCTGCCGGAAGGGCTACAATACCGTGCGAAATCCCATTTTCCGTCAGATGCTGAAAATGCAGGATGTTCCCTGTGATGAATTCGAGGGAAATGCAAGAGGAATGGATACTGCACGGAATTTTCCCACCACCTTCTGCAGCAGAAAAAAGATCCATCAGCAGCCTGCCAGTGAAAATGAGACACGGGCGCTGATCCGGATCTTTCAGGAATACGGAGGACGTGGCCTGCTGGTTTTCTGCGGATATGGGAAAAAGGTGGTTTATTACCGGCGGGATCAGAATTTTTCCACTGGTCAGAGATGCTACCGTCTTGCACGTCACTTAAAAAAATGTACCAGGGGAAAGCTGGAGCAGCTGGCAATAGAAAGAGAAGTGCAGAACGGGCGAAGGAGCACAGGCAGGCCGGAACAGTATTACGGAGAAATGATCCGTCAGCCGGCTTTCCGGATCGAATTGCCGGTAAATTCCGGAAATAAAGAAGAGGAAGAACGGGAAATCCGTGATCTGCTGCTCCTTCCATTGGAATATATTTACTCGCTGGTACAGCTGTAAAAAAATCTGGCGTTGTGCGGATGCAGGGTCTGTCAGCTTATGAAATATAGGGTGGCAGACATACCCGCTGAGAAACCAGTGTCGAATCCTGTCGGACGAATTTGATTGACTTCCGGGGCTGTGAATCCTATAATAACATCATCTGAAACAAATCTTTTTTAACAAATGTTGCAGGAATTCATCCATCTCTGTATGTGATGAGAGGAACTGTACATCTGAGCATATCTGCTCGAATAATTTCCATTCAGTATTTTTGCTGTATTATCATTTTGATCATGCTTGTCCCCACTTCAAGATTTGTGAGTTTAAGTGATGGGAGCACGTTGCGAACTGCCATATTAATTGCTATACAGGGAGGACTTTTTTATGGCTCAATTTATGTGGAGCAGGTCTCCGCCGGAATTTTTCTGATGTCCGAACACTGTTTCTTTCCCTGCAGAGGGAAGTGATCATCAAATATCGTATATAGAACAGAATACAGGAATGAAAACATTTTTTCGATGTATCGGCAACACGGTTCTTGGGCTGATGCTGGTGACAGCATTGGTACTCTTAATTCCCGGACTTTTCGGGATCCGGCCCTATGTGGTCTATTCCGGTTCCATGGAACCTGAGATTCCAACCGGAGCTGTGGTTTTTACAAAGGAAGGAGAGTTTTCTCCGAAAAAGGGAGATATCATTACTTTTCATAACGGAGATACCGTTGTCACCCACAGAGTGGTAAAAAAAGAAAAGGATATCTTTATCACAAAAGGTGACGCCAACAAGACAGAAGATCCTGTTCCCGCAGAGGCGTCACAGATCATCGGGCGGGTAGTCTTTCACCTGCCTTATCTGGGCTACGTGATCCATTTTCTGAAAGCCCGGATCCCTTTTGCCGCAGTTTGCATTGCGGCATGTCTGTCAGTACTCTTTGATCTGGCATATACCCCAAAAAAGAAAAAAATACAGGGAGGAATTTAATCATGATGAAAAACAGAAAACTGGTAAAAGGAATCACACTTGCTGCTGTGATCACTGCACTGGCAGCCGGAGGAACAGCGGCATATCTTACGGATTTTGAAACGGCAACCAACAGCTTTACCGTAGGAAAAGTGGATATCGACCTGGATGAGCCTAACTGGAAACCGGAGGACAATACAGATCTGGTTCCTACTCAGGTGATCCGGAAGGACCCCTATGTATCAAATAAAGGAGTAAATGAAGCATTTGTATATCTGGAAGTTTCTGTTCCGGTCCGAAATGTGATCACGGCAGCCAAGGATGGCACCAGGAATGCGCTTGCGAAAACAGAGCTGTTCAGCTTCACCAAAAACAAGGACTGGACACAGCTGGAGCGGACCGAAGTGGGGCAGAATATGGTCTATACCTATGCATATAATCACATCCTGAAGCCGGGAACAAAGACAACAACTCTTTTTGATACAGTAACCTTTGCCAATATCATCGAAGGTCAGCTGGATACACAGCAGATCGATATGCCGGTACGGGCTTATGCAATCCAGGCTACCAATACCGGTGATGACAAGACTACGGTTCTGGAGCAGGCAACTGCTGCTTACCAGAAATATGTAAATCAGAATAAAGGACAGGCCGGTGGTGTCACGAAATGAATAGATTAAAAAGACCCGCTTTTTTTCTCCTGACAACAGGGCTCCTGTGTGCAACAGGGACTGCGGCGTATTTTTCAGATTTCGAAAAAAAGATAAATTCTGCTGCTGTGGGGTATGTGACAACGGAAATCGAGGAGGATTTTCCGGATCCTACACCTACGCCTATTGAGAATGGTCCGTCCTACAGAAAAGAGATCCGGATCGGGAATTTTTCCGGCAGTGTGAAAGGGTTCCAGGCAGACTGCTATGTGAGGATGTCCCTTTCCTACTCCAATGACGATATCGGCAGAGGCGTAAAATTAACAGGTCTGGATACGGCAAACTGGGTGTATAACAGTCAGGACGGCTATTATTACTACCGCAAAAAGATATCCGAGGGAGAAAAAACAGCTCCTCTGTGTACCGGATTTCAGATTGATCCCCAGAAGATCGATGATACTTACAGGGACAGCATTAAAGATTTTGAGATCAATGTTTATGAGGAAGCTGTACAGGCAGAAGGATTTTCAGATTATGAAAGTGCGTGGAGGTATTTTTCAGATCCGATTTCTGCTCAGGCAGAAAGGAGGGGAAATGCTTGAAGAAACACCTTAAAGTCCTGCTGGCAGGTGCTGTTATAGCAGGCAGTATCCTGGCGTGCACGGCTGCTTATGCCAGATTTTCAGATTCCGTGACAGTGACCAATCACATAGCAGTGGGAGATATCAATATTTCTCTCAGGGAACTGGAAAAAAAGGACGGCAGAGAAATGAAATATCAGGATCGCCGGATCGTTCTTCCGGGAGATGAGATATCCAAGATCCCCAGGATCACCAATCATTCAGAGCCATGCTGGGTAAGGGTGAAGATCTCTTATACAGATGATCTGGAAGGTTTGGATGGTCTGGATGACAGGAATCTTACAGGAATGTCACCGAGATGGATCCGGAAGGGAGAGTATTTTTATTATACCAGGAAGCTGGAACAGGGAGACAGCGTGGATATTTTTACCGGTGTGACTGTACCATCCCAATGGGATGAATCCTACCAGGATAAGAAGCTGGGGATCACCATCGTGGCAGATGCTGTCCAGGCGGCAAATTTTGCACCGGATTTCCGTGCCATGTCACCCTGGGGAAATCAGAAGATCTTAAGATGTATCCACGATACCGATGGTCTTGTGGTTCAGAAAAAAAGTCCGGTGGATCTGAAGGTGAAGTTTGAAGGAAACGCGCACAAACTGATCGCAGCTCCGGAAGACTTTTTTTCCGGATTTTCAACGGCAATGCCGGGAGATGTTTTTCATGATTCTGTAGAGATCAGTAACACAACGGAGCATGCTGCAGAGATATTCTTCCGCACATCACCGGAATGTAAATCGGTAAAGGATCAGGAATTTCTGAAAAAGCTGAAGCTGGTGATCACCATGAATCATAAAAAGCTGTATTCCGGGGATCTTTTGGCTGTGTCTCTCAATAAAGCCGTGTCCCTGGGGGAATTTTCCAGTGGAGAAAAAGGAAACATGAGATTTGAAGTTACGGTTCCGGCAGAGCTGGATAATTTATATGCTCTTCGGGCAGCAGACGTGAAATGGATCTTTTCTGTGGAGGAGGATCAGGAGACGTTGGAAACCAGTTCCGTCCCACGCCGGAATGACAGGAAAGAAGCCACAGAAAGAGCTTCCGGAAATAACAGTTCTTCGGTAAGGACAACACCAGTGAAGACCGGAGATGAATCTCCTGTGCTCCTGTTTGCACTGATGGCTGGTATGGCGTTGCTTACCTGCAGTCTGACGCTATGGAAAGGAGGACGAAAAAATTGAAAAGAAGAATGATCGGTGCATGGATGGCATTGATGATCACAGCTTCTTCTCTTGTGGTTTCGGCCAGTCCTGCAGCAGATATGAGTTCGGTATCAGCAGATCCGCAGCAGGAACAGGCAGAACCGGAGAAAGAAGAGGAGGCCCCGGATATTCCGGTAACGTCTCAGCCTGGGGAGGCTGAGATGCCGGTTCCGACAGCCTTGCCTGAACAGGAAACGGTGGAGGGAGCTTTTGAAGAAGGTGAAGATAATGCTGAAAATACTGACAGTGATGAGCTGATCGAACCGGAAGAAGAATCGGAAGCTGCTTCAGAAGAAGAAAATACAGCCCTGACAGAAACACCGGAGCAGGCGGAAGATCCGGGATTTATCGTTTTTACGGAAGAAAATGCAGAAATCCTCACAGCAGAAAGTGAAGAGGATCAAAAACTGATCCAGGAGATTGAAAACGGAGAGATCATTGCCCTTTCTGCAGCACTTCCGGGGAAGATCCGGGAAGCAGGCAGTGCGGAAGTGATTTCAGAGGGAGAGGATTCCCTCGCAGTTACAGCACTTTCCCCGTCCCAGTATTATCTGGACAGCTGGACCAGGGTTTACTGCGATGAGATCTGGACAGCTGCCAATGATTTTCTTGGTCCCGGAAATAAAACCCGTATGGGATGTACGTATCGTTCTGTACATTATATCGATGATACAGGAGAGGAGAAGGTTTCACCTCTGTATTGCCTGAAAGCGACCAAGGATGGGCTGGACAGTATGACGCTGAAGAATGAGGCAGTAAAAGCACTGACTAATTCTGTGATCCAGAAGCTTTTGTACTTTGGTTACGGAGGACCGGGGGATCTGGGGACCGGATATGACCCCTCCTGCAGTCACATAGACTGGTCAAAATGGCAGAACCGTTATGTATTCACGCATATTGCATTGTCAAAGGTATACTTTAATGACTGTGGATATGCCACAGCAGCAGAAGTAGAACATACAGGGATAAACCGCCTGATCGATAAGATCCAAACATTGACGATCCCTGCAAGAAACAAGGCAGCTGTTTATGTTTCCGAAGATGGTTCCTGGTCGGCAGCATCCGGAAAGACAATCCCCTTAAGTGTATTCCGAAGCAGACCAGCAGGTTTTCCCTTTGTTCCGGACAGTATGAAGGACGGATTTCAGATGAGTACTCTTATGAAAGTGACAGACGGAGCAAAAGCAGGAAATGGGATCACCATTACCAGGGGAGCTGCAGAAAAATGGCAGCTTGCCTACTGGACAAGTGCAGCGGAGTATAATTCTCACAAATCCAATCCCAAAATGATGTCGGGAACAAGCCTGAACCTGAAGGATGGAGCATACTTTTTTCTGATCTTTCCGTTAAATGCATCTGCTACAAAGAAGTTTTCCTGCAAAATGCTGCTTCAGCCGGTTTCCTATATCCTGGTTGACGGAAGTGCACAGGCAGGAAAAGATGGAGTACAGGATTTTGGCGCTTACGTATATCAGGGAACAAGAGGAAGCCTTTCGTTTTCAGTAAAGCCATCGGTTTACGGCAATGCAAAGCTGGTCAAGAAGGAACCCAACACGGGAAAACTGATCCAGGGAGCGCAGTACGGACTGTTTGCAGCAGAAGCTCTGACCTCCGGATACCGGACTATGTACAGTAAGGATCAGAAGGTTTCATCCGGAACAACAAACGCCGGTGGAGAGATCCTTTTTTCAAAGCTGCTTCCCGGAAAATATTATGTGAAGGAAACTAAAACCGCTGCCGGATACAAGCTGAACACCGTTATCAAAAATCTTACAGTAACCGGTGGAAAGACAACAACCGTCAACGTAACGGATATCATGGATATCAGTGGAATAGTATCCATCAGAAAGAAAGATGGAAATACCGGTGATCCACTGGCAGGAGCTGAATTTACCCTGTATCAGTGGAGTAAAAAAAGCAAAAGCTATGTAACCTTAAAAAAATTGACTTATGATGGACAGAAACGTATCTATAACTCCGAGAAATTTAATTATACCGAAGACAATCAGGGAAAATTCCGTGTACGGGAGACAAAATCTCCACCCAATTACACCGGAAACTGGCAGAAAAATTTTACGTTGGAAAAGCCGGGAGAAAAGCAGGAATTTCTGTTTGAAGCAGTGAACTATCAGAACGAAAAACGAAGGATAGAGGTTCGTAAGATCGATGCGAAGACCGGTGAGGTCCTGAAGGGTGCGGAGTTTACACTTTATGAATACAGCGCAGCCAAAAAAGCCTATAAAGAAAAAGGAACACTTCTGAATTATGATAGCTCAAGTGAGCTTTATGTAAGCGGTGAACTTTTAAAGACCTCGGATAATGAGGGAAAATATAAGATCATGGAAACAAAGACTCCGCCCGGATATACAGGAAGCTGGGAAGAAGAAGTAAATATCACAGACAAGGATGCCCGCCGTTCCTTTGAAGTTGTCAATGAAAAGGAATATACAGGAGTGATCCGACTGAGAAAAACAGACATTTATACCGGGGAAGTTCTGGAAGATGCTGAATTTACTGTGCTTCAGTGGAACAGAGAGAACCAGACTTACCAGGATGACCTGGGCGGGCAGAGTATCCTGAAGTTTGACGTAGAAACCGGATGGTACTCTACTGAAGAGCTGGTGCTTACAGATGCCAATCAGGGAAGGTTCAAAGTAGTGGAAACAAAAAATCCGGAGAACTATACAGGCAAATATGAAAAGGAGGTAATCTTCCAGAAAAAAGCAAATACAGATACGGATACTGTGGATCTGAAAGCAGAGAATACTCCGGTAACACTTCCGCTGGGAAATATCACCATCGTAAAAAAGATCAAAGAGGAGGATATTACCTGGGCTCATGGAAATCCAACCTTTTCCTTTGTGGCAGAAGGTACGGATCTATCCGGAAATCCTCACAGATATGAGGATTATGTGACCTTTACCAGAGGAAGCTATGAAACTGATAAAAATGGATATGCAACATTATCGGTCACTCTCAGGAATATCCCGCTGGGGCAGTATACGGTCTGGGAAAAACCGGTACTACGCTATTATCTGAAAGAGGTATGGGCAAATACAGAGAATGTCCGCATCATAAAAGGCGCTGCACCTGCATATGGTACAGATCCCCGGAAGATTGCTTCCGGTACGGCTGCTCTGACAATGCAAAACAAAAATGCATCGCTGACTTTTGTAAATGAGAAATCCAGATATGATCGATATTCCCATAATGACAGCATAAAAAATACCATACCCGTATCATTTTCCTGAAAAATGCAGAGGGGCAGGAGTAATCCTGCCCTCAGCTACGTATTTTATATAGTAAAAAACAAACTGTAAAAAGAAATAAAAAAACTACATATATACCCAAAGATATGGTATACTTTTTTACAAATACTGTGAACTCAAGAACTCTCTGGGAGGTCGATGATGAAAACAGACGAAAAAAATCCCGTTTTTGATATTCGGGATACATTGGAAAAATACGCTTGCATTTATCGAAATACTACACTGAAGATTTTTCAGTACTGTCAGGAGACGGACACATATGAACGTCTGGATGAATACCTGAGACCTGTAAAAAATATTACGGATTTTAAGAACAGTGGACAGAAATACAGCAATGTTTATAAAGACGACTGGAAGTTTCTGACGGATTTTCTGACATCCCGTGAAGGCGGGACGATAGAAGTGCGGTGTATCAATAAAGATGGTAATGCGAGTCTTCTGACAGTACGGGGATTTATAGCACAGGATAAAAATACCGGATATCATTATTTCATAGGAAGCTCCAGAGATATCACCAGGGAGAAGCTGCAGGAAGAATTTCTTGAGGAACGTGCCCAGAAAGATCCTCTGACCGGAGTGTATAACCGCTTTTTCGGAAAAGAACTGATCGATGAATACCTTGCATCCAGAAATCCCTATGCAGGATGCGGGATGATGGTGCTTGATGTAGATTATTTTAAAAATGTAAATGATACTTACGGACATATGTTCGGCGATGAAGTCCTGAAACGTTTTGCAGAGCTGTTTGTGGCTTTGTTCGACATCAATGATGTGATCATGCGCCTGGGTGGCGATGAATTTGTGATCTTTTTGAAGGACATCGGACATGCCACTATCATGAAAAAGGCAGGAAAGCTGATCCAGGAAGTGCAGAAACTCAAATTTCCCGGAACCACATATCTGGCAACCTGCAGTGTAGGGATTTGCTTTCTTCCGGAAAATGTTTCCGGATATACATATCAGCAGCTCTTTGAAAATGCAGACTGGGCACTTTACCAGGCAAAGAAAAATGGAAAAAACCGATATGCTTTCTGTGATAATCTGAGACATTTTGAGGATAAGACAGAGAAAAAGCAGGAATTATATGAGGGTGTTGAGATAGATGCCAGATATCTTCATAATGATATTGTTTCTACTGCATTTGAAATATTTGAAAAAATGAGCAGCTTTCAGACTGCTATTGAACTTCTGATGAAAGTGATCGGTCTGAAATTCCGACTTAACCGGATCACAATCCTGCGTACTGAAGTGGCAGAGCAGAAAACAGACCGGATTTTTCAATGGGTTTCGGAAGAGGACTACAGACTTTTGATAGATGAGATCCATTTTTTAAAAAGTGATTTTATCACATTATTTCGCCATAACGATGAATATGGTACTGTGGTCCTTCAGGAGAGCGATCTGGCTGATTATTCGGAACAGGGAAGAAAGAATGTGTTACAAGGTGGAGCAAAAACCGTAGTCTGTGCTGCCATGTACTGTGAAGGAAGCTATACAGGAACTATTGTATATGTGACCTGCCGGGAAAAAAGACTCTGGTCCAGAGAAGACCGTAAACTGCTGGGAGAAGTTACCAAGATCATTTCCGCGCATTATGCCAAGAACCAGGCATTTAACAGTGTTTATCGTGGCATTGCTGCAGAATCCGGATGGGATCAGCTTACCGGATTGTCTTCTTTTTCAAGATTTCGAGAAGATGTGGAGAAAATGCTGATCGGAGGTTACGGTCCGGGACATGCAGTGATATATACCGATTTTGAAAAATTTAAACGTATCAATGCAAAATACGGATACCGTGTGGGAGATCAGATCCTGCGGCAGTTTTCCGAGTATGTGATAAGCACTCTTAAAACAGATATGGATACATATTTTACCAGGGCGATCTCTGATCATTTTATCCTCTTCACTCCCTGTGATATGGATGGTGATCTGGAAACAGTTGCTTTAAAGATCAATCAGGAATTCTTACGGCAGATGAAAGAGAAATACCCGGATATGAAGCTCTGTGTCCGCACGGGGATCTATCTGATCACCAAAGAATGTGCCAATGCATCTGAGGCAATCGATGCAGCGAATTATGCAAGAAAATATGCTGCTGAAAATTGCGAAACAGGTGTTAAGCTGTATGACGAAGAACTGAAAAAACAAAGCGATGCAGAGTGAAAGACACAGGAATACGGACCGGAATCCATGATTTTTCAGAATTTCAGGAATAAACTTTCAGGAAAGCTTTTACAATAGAACAGAGATGTTTTCGGCAGGAGTGAGCTTATGAACAGAAGTGTTCCGGAAAGCCTTTTAATCTGCATCTTAGTCTTATGCCTGGCTCTGACACCTGTTGGTGTCAGGGGGGAAACTGAGGATAGCAGAAAAGCACAGCAGCTGATCGAAGCGCCGGGTGCAGTTCTTATGGAAAAAGAAACCGGTACAGTGATCTATTCCAGGGATCCTGACACCCGAAGAAGCCCGGCCAGTATTACAAAGATCATGACGCTGATCCTGATCTTTGATGCTATCCGTGAGGGAACACTGCATTTGGAGGATACCATTACCACCAGTGCCTATGCCAGATCCATGGGAGGGTCGCAGGTATTTCTGGAAGAGGGAGAGACACAGAATGCGGAAACCATGATCAAATGTATTGTGATTGCTTCCGGAAATGATGCCAGTGTAGCCATGGCAGAGCATGTTGCGGGAACAGAACAGGCCTTTGTGGAGAGGATGAACGAGAGGGCGAATGATCTTGGAATGAAAAATACTCATTTTGTGGATTGCTGCGGGCTGACGGAATCACAGGAGCATTATACAACGCCCTATGACATTGCACTTATGAGCAGGGAGCTCATCAGCAGATATCCGGAAGTTCTTACATATTCATCTGTCTGGATGGAGGATATCACACACGTTACCAGAAAAGGTTCCTCAAAATTCACACTGACCAACACCAATAAACTGCTGCGCAGCTATGAGGGGTGTATGGGACTTAAAACAGGCAGCACCAGTATTGCAAAATACTGCCTCAGTGCTGTGGCAGAACGAAACGGGATCACACTGATCGCCTCCGTGATGGCCGCACCGGACCCGAAAACAAGATTCCGGGATGCAGCAACTCTTTTAAATTACGGCTTTTCTAAGTGCACATTGTATCTGGATGATGCTCTGGAGCCACTGGAACCTATGAAGCTCCGCAAAGGAGTCAAAGAGCAGGTTCCGCTTGTATATAGAGGGAAATTCCGATATATCAGCACAGATGGCACGAAACCTGACAATGTTAAGAAAAAATTGATCCTTCCCAAAGAACAAAGTGCGCCGGTGAAAAAAGGGCAGAAAGCAGGGGCACAGGAATACTATCAGGATGGGAAAAAGATCGGCAGTCTGGATATCCTGTACGGGGAAACAATAAAAAAGGCCGGATACCGTGACTGGCTGGAAAGAACCTGTCAGGCATTTCTTTTGTGATGCCTGCAACATATTTTGACAAAAAGGGCAGACTGGATGTATAATACAACGGATTGAAGAAATAACAGAACAGGGAAGGGATTTTGGATGAAAGAGATCAGAACAGAAGATGCAGTGGGCCACATTCTGTGCCATGATATCACGCAGATCATAAAAGATGAGAAAAAAGGCGTTCTTTTCAAAAAAGGGCATGTAGTGAAAGAAGAGGATATACCACTGCTGCTCTCTGTAGGAAAAGAACACCTTTTTGTGTGGGAGAAAAAACCGGGGATCCTTCACGAAAATGAAGCTGCAGAGATCCTTTACAAAATCTGTGCCGGAAATTCTTCCAAAGTACATGGAACTGAGATCAAAGAAGGTAAGATCGAGGTGGTATCAAAAATCGATGGTATTCTGAAAATACGTCGTGATGCACTTGTGGCTGTGAATTCTCTGGGAGAAATGATGATCGCTTCCAGACATGGCGATTTTCCGATAAAAAAAGGTGATAAGGTTGCAGGAACCAGGATCATTCCGCTTGTGATAGAGAAAGAAAAGATGGATGCGGCAGAGAAGGCAGCAGGAAGTCTTCCGATCTTTGACATTCTCCCTTACCAGCAGAAAAAAGTAGGAATTGTCACAACCGGAAGTGAGATCAAAAAAGGACTGATCCGGGATACCTTCACACCGGTACTCCGGGAAAAGCTTTCCGGGTTTCCGACAGAAGTGACAGGCCAGGTGATGCCGGGAGATGATAAGGAAGAGATCACAAAGGCAATTCTTTCTTTTGCAGATGCAGGAGCAGATCTGATCATCTGTACCGGCGGAATGAGTGTGGATCCCGATGATCGTACTCCAGGTGGGATTCATGACACCGGAGCAAAGATCGTAACCTATGGAGCACCTGTACTTCCGGGGGCTATGCTGCTTGTGGCATATCTTGAGCGGAACGGAAGATCCATACCGGTACTTGGACTTCCGGGCTGCGTCATGTACGCAAAAAGAACGGTATTTGATCTGATCCTGCCCAGAGTGATGGCGGATGATGAGATCAAGGCAGAGGAGATCGCCAGGCTGGGAGAAGGCGGACTTTGTCTGAACTGTCCGGTTTGTACTTTCCCGAATTGCGGATTTGGAAAATAATATGAAAAAATTCAGAATCAAACAATATGAGATCCATACGGACAAGATCCATGCTCCACAGGGCGTGCGGATGATCCTTCTTGCGGATCTTCACGGGATATCCTACGGAAAAGACAATATACGGTTGACAGAGACGATCCGAAAGCTTGCTCCGGACGTGATCCTTTCTGCCGGTGACATGGCTGTACGCACAGAAACGGATACTCTGGTAACTGCATGTAAGCTGCTGACAGAGCTTGCAGGAGATTTTCCCGTGTATTATGCACTTGGTAATCATGAATATAAAATGTCCCTTTCCGAAGAATATCGGCCATATTATGCGAAATATGAAAAGGCACTGAAAAAAGCCGGTGTGCATATTTTAAGGAACGGACGTGAAGATATGGTCCTGCAGGGAGAACACTTCTGTTTCTGGGGATTGGAGCTTCCCATCGAATATTATCATAAACCAAGATCACCGAAGCTGAAAAAAGAAGTGATGGAAGAAATGATCGGAAAACCTGAAGATACAGGGATGCAGATCTTGCTGGCACATAATCCGAAATACGGAAAAACCTATTTTGAATGGGGCGCTGATCTGATCCTGTCCGGACATTATCACGGAGGCGTTGTCCGCCTCAGTGAACATTACGGTCTTTCATCTCCTCAATATCTGCTTTTTCCGCCGTTTTGCTGCGGAGACTTTCACAAAGGTGATCAGCATATGATCGTAAGTGCCGGACTTGGAGAACATACCATCCCCCTTCGGATCCATAATCCAAGGGAACTGCTGGTAATCGATATAAAACCTTCCGAAAAAATGAAATGAGGAAACCCTATGGCATTATCTGTTAAGCTGAATGTATTTGAAGGCCCTCTGGATCTTCTGCTTCACCTGATTGATAAAAACAAGATCGATATCTATGATATTCCTATTGTGGAGATTACAGATCAGTATATGGAATATCTGCATTCCATGGAAAAAGAAGATCTGGGGATCATGAGCGAATTTCTTGTCATGGCAGCTACTCTTCTGGATATCAAATGCAAAATGCTTCTTCCGAAAGAAGTGAATGAGGAAGGAGAAGAGGAGGACCCCAGAGCAGAGCTTGTGCAGAAGCTGCTGGAATATAAGATGTACAAATATATGTCCTATGAATTACGGGACAGGCTTGGAGATGCGGCAGGGGTTTATTACCGAAAACAGGATCTTCCGGAAGAAGTGCTGCAGTATACTCCGCCGTCTGATCCCCAGGAACTTCTCCGGGGTCTGACACTGGAGCGGATGAGCGCGATCTATCAGGCATTGATCCGCAGACAGGAAGATAAGATCGATCCGATCCGAAGTAAATTCGGAAGGATTGAAAAAGAGGAAATATCACTTTCTGATAAATTGCTGGAAATGAAGGAATATGCAAAAGCTCACCGGAAATTCAGCTTTCGCAGGCTGATGGAAAATCAGCATTCCAAAATACAGCTGATCGTGACATTTCTGGCAATTCTGGAACTGATGAAAATGGGACATGTTCATGCAGAACAGGAAGATCTTTTTGATGATATTCATGTGGAAGTTATCACGGATCCGGACACATGGAAGAATCTGACAGAGTTTGCAGATGAATAATATAGTAGGAATGAGGATAATAAGTGGAAATCAAACGAATTGAAGGAGAAATCGAAGCCATCCTGTTTGCAATGGGAGAAGCTGTGGAATTACCCCGTATTGCCAGAGCAATCCGTCAGGATCCGACAACAACGGAAAATATCATCCGAAATATGATGATCCGTTATCAGGAAGAAGAGCGGGGGATCCAGATCATAGAGCTCGAAAACTCCTTTCAGCTTTGTACAAAAAAAGAATACTATGATTCTCTTATCCGGATCGCAGCGCAGCCAAAGAAACCCACGCTGACAGATGTTATGCTTGAGACCCTTTCGATCATTGCCTACAAACAGCCTGTTACAAAAGCAGAAATCGAAAAGATCCGAGGGGTAAAATGTGATCATGCCATCAATAAGCTGATGGATTATGATCTGGTGAGAGAACTTGGACGTCTGGATGCTCCGGGTCGCCCGATCCTCCTGGGAACCACCGAAGAATTTCTGCGCTGCTTTGGTGTCCAGGGGCTGGAAGATCTTCCGGAAATGGATCCGGTCCAGCTGGAGGATTTCAAGGCGGAAGCAGAGGAAGAGATCCAGCTGAAGCTGGACGTATAACAAATAACACGGACAGATGTCGGTTTGCCGGGACCTGCCGGACAGATCAGGAAACAGAAGAGGAGTGACAAAAATGCCCACAACATACGCACATGATCTTTTTGGAAAAAGGGTTTACCGGAAACTTTCCGCAAAATTACAGCATCTGATCCGAAGCAACGGAAATCTGTACCGGATCGGACAGCATGGTCCGGATATCCTGTTTTATTATTTTATATCCAAAAATCCGGTGACACAGTACGGAGTGCAGATGCACGGACGGAAAGCAAGAGAATTCTTTGAAAAGGGAATGGCGAAGGTCCGGGAGGAAAAAAATCCTGCACTGATGGCCTACCTGCTGGGGTTCGGATGTCATTATATCCTGGATTCTACTTGTCATCCTTACGTCAATCAGGTAGCTGCCGAGGGGAAAGTCTCACATACGCTCTTTGAGAAGGAATTTGATCGTATGCTGATGTATGAAACCGGCAAAGATCCATTGCGTTTTTATCCGTCTCATGGGATCCGTGCCAGTTTTCTCAGTGCATGGACGATCCACCAGGTATTGCCGGCGATCCGTACCTGGAACATTTATCTGTCATTGAAAATGATGAAGATATTCACCTGTATTTTGGTATGTGATGATGGAGGAAGGAAGAGACGCCTTTCGGAACATGCCCTTTCCCCCGCAGGAAAAAAGAGATCTGCGTTTATTACCGATTTTTTTATGAGCCCGGAGCCGGAGATCGACTGCAAAGATGAGCTTCTTAAGCTGGACAGTCTGATGGAAGAGGCACTTGCCAAGGCACCGGATATGTTGGAAGAGCTTGCTTCACTTGCAGTCAGGCCAGGACATCTTTCTGACAGATGGGATCTGACTTTTAACGGATGATCGATCCCGGCAGACAATAGATACAAGTGATATCCGAATGCTATCTCCGCATAAAATTAAATATAACAGTTACTGTAAACAGTTATATGAATGGTGTACGGGGTGATGCATTATGAGCAAACGGCGTATGGCCGCTGTCGTGCTGATGACAGCGGTCCTTATTATTTGTCAGATCTTTCCGATAAAGGCGGCAGATGACGAAAATCTATATGCACTTTCTGCAGTTCTCATGGATGGGGAGACCGGCCGCGTGCTGTACGGAAAAGAAGCCTACAAAGGACGGCCAAATGCCAGTACAACAAAGGTAATGACCTGTATTCTTGCTTTGGAGCTGGCAAAGGGAGATGATTACGTGCAGGTTTCCGGGAATGCGGCATCTCAGCCACAGACACGTCTTGGCATGCGGGAAGGACAGCAGTTTTATCTGGAGGATCTTCTTTATTCACTGATGCTGAAAAGTCATAATGATTCCGCTGTGGCGATCGCGGAACATATCAGCGGCTCCGTTGAAGCTTTTGCAGAGAAGATGAATGAAAAAGCAAAAGAGCTGGGATGTAAAGACACACATTTTGTTACACCTAATGGTCTGGATGGAGAAGATGAAGGCGGTATCCATCATACAACAGCCCAGGATCTTGCCCTGATCATGGCGTATGCAATAAAAAATGCAACATTTGTCCATATCACCCAGACAAGAGATTATACTTTCACGGATATCTCAGGAAAAAAGCATTATTCGGTACATAATACCAATGCTTTCCTGGATATGGAAACAGGAGTGATCTCCGGAAAAACAGGATTTACAGGAAATGCCGGATATTGTTATGTCTGCGCAGTCCGACAGGACGAGCGATTATTTATCGTGGCTCTTCTGGGATGCGGATGGCCTGGAAATAAAAATTACAAATGGATCGATACCAGGAAGCTTCTGTCTTATGGCAGGGAAAACTATCATTATTCAATGCTGCCGGAGCTTCCGCAGCTGCCGGAGATCCCGGTAACAGAAGCAGCACCGGGAAAAGAAGATCCATATCCGCAAAAGTCCGATCGTTCAGGATATCCTCCAAAACAGGTCATGCTGAAAATACACGCAGTACTTTCTGAAAAAGATTGTGAGAAAAGATATCTTCTGAAAAAAACAGAAACGATCACATGGGAAACGGAGCTTCCGGATAAGCTCCCGGCACCAATACAGAAAAACCAGAAGATCGGTACACTCCATGCAAAGCTCAACGGAAAAGAAGTCCTTTCCTGCCTTGTAACCGCCGATGACAAAATCAACAGAATTACCTATAAATGGTATGTGGATAAAGTATTTAAGGATTATTTCCATTAATTTAGCGACCCCTGGCATATGTCAGGGGTTAATTTTTTAACGTTCGTGACGAAAAGTATTGAATTTTCTGCAAAAAAAAGGTACAATTATACTCGGCTGAATTTTTGGTTATATTAATAAAAAAATGGAGGGCATAGTATAATGAGTAATGCGACACAAAGCGTAGCGGCCGCAAGGATTGATTCCCTGCTTGACGCCAACAGTTTTGTTGAGATCGGACAGGCTGTCACAGCCAGAGCTACGGATTTCAACATGACTGAAAAAAAAGCACCTTCAGACGGTGTGATCACCGGATATGGTGTGATTGACGGCAGTCTGGTGTATGTATACAGCCAGGATGCATCTGTACTGAACGGAACAGTTGGTGAGATGCATGCCAAAAAGATCGCCAAAATTTATGATCTCGCTCTGAAAGTTGGAGCACCTGTTATCGGTCTTGTAGACTGTGCGGGACTTCGTCTTCAGGAGGCTACCGATGCACTTGAGGCATTTGGTGAGATCTATCTGAAACAGACACTGGCATCCGGTGTTATTCCACAGATCACTGCTGTTTTCGGAACATGCGGCGGTGGAATGGCAGTTGTACCGGCTCTTACAGACTTTACATTTGTAGAGGAGAAGAAGGGCAGACTGTTTGTAAACACTCCAAATGCACTGGAAGGAAACAGAGTGGAAAAATGCGATTCAGCTTCCGCACAGTTCCAGAGTGAGGAGACAGGACTTGTTGACGGCATCGGAACAGAAGAGGAGATCCTCGGACAGATCCGCACACTGATCAGCATGCTTCCGGAAAATAATGAAGACAATGACAGCTTCAAGGAATGCACAGATGACCTGAACAGAGTATGTGATGATATCGCAGGCTGCACAGGCGACACAGCTATTGCGCTTTCAAGAATCGCTGATAATGGTGAGTTTTTTGAAACAAAGGCAGCTTACGGCCAGGATGTCGTAACAGGCTTCCTTCGTCTGAACGGAGCTACCGTTGGCGCTGTTGCAAACAGAAGCGAATCTTACGATGCTGATGGCAATAAGACAGAGATTTCCGACGGAACTCTTTCTGCAAGAGGTGCAAGAAAAGCAGCAGACTTCGTAAAATTCTGTGATGCTTTTGAGATTCCGGTACTTACTCTTACTAATGTAACAGGATTTAAAGCTACACTCTGCAATGAGAAGATGATGGCTAAATCTGTGGGTGAGATGGTACATGCTTTTGCATCTGCAACTGTACCGAAGGTAAATGTTGTAATTGGTAAAGCATACGGAACTGCATACATTGCCATGAACAGCAAATCTGTCGGAGCAGATATGGTTTATGCATGGGATACAGCTGAGATCGGTATGATGGATGCTTCCCTTGCAGCAAAGATCATGTATGAGGGAGCTGACGCTTCTACACTGAATGAGAAGGCAGCTGAGTACAAAGAACTCCAGAACGGTATCGCATCTGCAGCAGCAAGAGGATATGTGGATACTGTGATCAAAGCAGAAGATACAAGAAAATATGTAATCGGTGCTTTTGAGATGCTGTTCACAAAAAGGGAAGACCGTCCATCCAAAAAGCATGGAACAGTCTAAGTGAGGTGAGCGTATGAGACAGTTTTATAAAAAGATCTCTTCTGTCTGCATGGCACTTCTTTGCGTGGCAGCACTTCTGATCGGATGCACAGCTACTGCATGGGCTGCTGATGAGATTGATGATTCTGTAAAGAGTCAGCTTGTCACAACAACCAAGGGCCTGACGGATGCGATCATCGCAATGTCTGAGGATGATATCCAGGGATATCTGGAATCAGAGGATGCTTTCACACAGAGTGCTGCAAGTGCATGGGACGGCTCCAGAGAAGAGCTTGGTGAGAAAAAAGGTGATATCAATGAGAAAGATATCACAGTGGAGTATTCCGATGATCAGTATACTGTTGTTGTTCCGGTATCCTTCGAGAAAAACAAAGCGAATTTCACTTATGTATTTGATAAATCAGGAACCCCGACTTCTCTTACAGTTGATGTGAATTATACACTGGCACAGAACATGGAGAAGGCAGCCATGAACACAGTGATGGGTCTTGGAACCGTATTTGTGATCCTGGTATTCCTGATCTTCGTGATCTCTCTTTTCAAATATATTCCCGGACTTGTGGAAGGAAAGAAAAAAGAGAGCGCACCGGCTCCGGCAGCCGCAGCTCCGGCGCCAGTTGTTGCAGCACCAGTTGCTGAGCCTGCTGTTGAGGATGTAACAGATGATGGTGAGCTTATTGCCGTGATCGCTGCAGCAATCGCTGCTTCTGAAGGCAAGACAAGCACAGACGGATTTGTGGTACGTTCCATCCGCAAAGTCAACCGCAGAAAAAGATAATCATTATTTAGGAGGATTTTAAAATGAAGAGTTATACAATTACTGTTAACGGAACAGCATATGAAGTTACTGTAGAAGAGAACGGAAACGCAGCAGCTCCAGTTGCAGCAGCACCAAAAGCAGCAGCTCCGGCTCCTAAGGCAGCTCCTGCAGCAGCACCAAAGGCAGCAGCTCCGGCAGCAGGCGCAGGTTCTGTTAAGGTTTCCGCAGCGGTTCCTGGAAAAGTTGTAAAAATCGTTGCATCTGTTGGACAGAGCGTAAAAGCTGGTGACAGCGTAGTGATCGTTGAGTCCATGAAGATGGAGATCCCGGTTGTTGCTCCTCAGGACGGAACGATCGCCAGCATCGATGTTGCAGAGGGTGCTGCCGTTGAAAATGGAGATACTCTTGCAACAATGAACTAAACAGGAGGTAGACAAATGTCTTATGTAACAAATACCCTGTCAAACCTGATCCATCAGACAGCATTTTTCAACCTTACCTGGGGAAACTACCTGATGATCGCAGTGGCATGTGTGTTCTTATACCTTGCCATTAAACATGGTTTTGAGCCGCTGCTGTTGGTTCCGATCGCTTTTGGTATGCTTCTGGTAAATATTTATCCGGACATTATGCTGAGCATTGAGGATTCATCCAATGGCGTTGGCGGACTTCTTCATTATTTTTACTTACTGGATGAGTGGAGTATTCTTCCTTCACTGATCTTCCTGGGTGTCGGTGCGATGACAGACTTCGGTCCGCTGATCGCAAACCCGATCAGCTTCCTGATGGGAGCAGCTGCACAGCTTGGTATTTACCTTGCATACTTCCTTGCAATTTTCCTTGGATTTAATGGTAAAGCAGCAGCAGCGATCTCTATCATTGGTGGTGCTGATGGCCCGACTTCCATTTTCCTTGCAGGTAAGCTTGGACAGTCTTCTCTTATGGGACCGATCGCAGTAGCAGCATATTCCTATATGTCCCTGGTACCGATCATCCAGCCTCCGATCATGAAGGCTTTCACAACAGAGAAAGAGCGTAAGATCAAAATGGCGCAGCTTCGTCCTGTTACAAAACTTGAGAAGATCCTTTTCCCGATCGTTATCACAATCGTTGTTTGCCTGATCCTTCCGACAACAGCTCCGCTTGTTGGTATGCTGATGCTCGGAAACCTGTTCCGTGAGTCCGGAGTTGTTAAACAGCTTTCTGAAACAGCTTCCAACGCTCTTATGTACATCGTAGTAATCCTTCTCGGAACATCTGTAGGCGCTTCCACAAGTGCTGAGGCGTTCCTGAACGTAGATACACTGAAGATCGTAGTTCTTGGTCTTGTTGCCTTTGCCTGCGGTACTTTTGGTGGTGTTATGCTTGGTAAGCTTCTCTGCAAGGTTACTCACGGAAAGATCAATCCTCTGATCGGATCAGCCGGTGTTTCTGCCGTTCCTATGGCAGCCCGTGTATCCCAGAAGGTTGGTGCTGAGGCAGATCCTACAAACTTCCTGCTGATGCATGCAATGGGACCGAATGTTGCTGGTGTTATCGGTACAGCTGTTGCTGCCGGTACATTCATGGCGATCTTTGGTGTCTAACCCATTGTCTTATAAAAATTTGTAAGGAGAATAATTATGGCAGAAATAGAGAAAAAACCTGTGAAAGTTGTGGAAACGATCCTGCGTGACGCTCATCAGTCCCTGATCGCTACACGTATGAGCACAGAGCAGATGCTTCCGATCATTGAGAAGCTTGACAAAGTCGGCTACTATGCAGTAGAGTGCTGGGGCGGTGCTACTTTCGATGCTTCCTTACGTTTCCTGAAAGAGGATCCGTGGGAAAGACTTCGTAAGCTTCGTGACGGTTTCAAAAACACAAAGCTTCAGATGCTGTTCCGTGGACAGAACATCCTTGGATATCGTCCATATGCAGATGATGTAGTAGAGTATTTTGTACAGAAATCCGCAGCTAACGGTATCGATATCATCCGTATCTTTGACTGTATGAATGATCTTCGGAACCTTCAGACAGCTGTAAAAGCAGCAAACAAGGAGAAAGCACATGCACAGGTTGCAATGGCTTACACACTTGGTGATGCTTACACACTTGATTACTGGACAGATCTTGCAAAACGTATCGAGGATATGGGTGCAGATTCCATCTGTATCAAAGATATGGCAGGACTTCTTGTTCCGTACAAGGCTACAGAGCTTGTTCAGGCTCTCAAAGAGACTGTTAAGATCCCGATCGATCTTCATTCTCACTATACATCCGGTGTTGCTTCCATGACATATATGAAGGCAGTAGAGGCAGGTGTTGACATCATCGACACAGCAATGTCTCCGTTTGCTCTTGGAACATCCCAGCCGGCAACAGAGGTTATGGTTGAGACCTTCAAGGGAACACCATATGATACAGGATTTGATCAGCAGCTTCTCGCTGAGATCGCTGACTACTTCCGTCCGATGCGTGATGAGGCTCTTGATACAGGTCTTCTCAATCCGAAGAACCTTGGTGTAAATATCAAGACTCTTCTGTATCAGGTACCAGGCGGAATGCTTTCCAACCTGACATCACAGCTGAAAGAGCAGCATGCCGAGGATAAATTCTACGAAGTACTTGAGGAAGTTCCGCGTGTACGTAAAGACCTTGGTGAGCCACCGCTTGTTACACCGTCCTCTCAGATCGTTGGTACACAGGCTGTATTTAACGTGATCATGGGCGAGCGTTACAAGGTTGTCACAAAAGAGACAAAAGACGTGTTAAGTGGTAAGTATGGCGCAACAGCCAGACCGTTCAATCCGGAAGTACAGAAAAAATGTATCGGAGATATTGAACCGATCACATGCCGTCCGGCAGATCTTCTGGAGGATGAGCTTGATAAGCTTGAGAGCGAGATGGCACAGTACAAGGAGCAGGATGAGGATGTTCTCACATATGCACTGTTCCCGCAGGTTGCCATGGACTTCTTTAAATATCGCCAGGCTCAGAAGACAAAAGTTGATGAGACTGTAGCAGATACCAAGAACGGCGCATACCCGGTATAAAGCACACATAGAAATGCAGATGCATTTCAAAACAGGAAAAGGAGCTTGCTGTATGCAGGCTCCTTTGTGCATAAAAAAGATAAAAAAGGCAGGATAACAGGTAATGTCCAAAGTTGCGATCATAGGCGGCGGTGCCGCCGGAATGCTCTGCGGTGTATATGCTGCGCGCAGAGGACACCAGGTTCACATACTGGAAAAAAATGAGAAACTCGGAAAAAAGCTTTTTATCACCGGAAAGGGACGGTGCAACGTCACCAATGATTCCGATACCGAAGAGCTTTTTCCGGCAGTGATGTCAAATCGCAAATTTCTTTACAGCGCTTTCTACACCTATGGAAGCAGAGATGTGATGGAATTTTTTGAGGAAGCAGGAGTGCCGCTGAAAACAGAGCGTGGAAACCGGGTTTTTCCGGTATCGGATCATTCATCAGATATTATCCGTGCTCTTGAACGGGAACTGAAAAAAGCCGGAGCGCAGATTCATCTTCATACAGAGGTAAAGGAAGTTTGTACACGGGATGAAAAAGTTACTGGTGTATTACTTTCGGACGGTGATTTTTTTGAAGCGGATACTGTGGTAGTTGCCACAGGAGGGCTTTCCTACCCGTCCACAGGTTCCACAGGAGACGGATACCGTTTTGCTGCTGAGACGGGGCATAAAGTTGTTTCCCAGTCACCATCACTGGTGCCATTGGTGGCAAAAGAAGATTATGTCTCCAAACTTCAGGGCCTTTCCCTTCGGAATGTGGAGCTTACAGTAAAATCCGGCAAAAAAGTTCTCTATAAAGACTTCGGCGAGATGATGTTTACTCATTTCGGAGTGACAGGACCGCTGATACTTTCCGCCAGTGCACAGATCGGCAAAAAGCTGGAAAAGGAGCCTTTGGAGGCTTTCCTGGATCTGAAGCCGGCGCTTGATGCAGAACAGCTTGACGCCCGGATCCTGCGTGAATTTGATGCAAATCATAACAAACAGTTTAAAAATGTGATCGGTGTTCTTTTTCCGTCTTCTCTGACTCCGATCATGATCGAAATTGGCGGTATCCCCGGGGAAAAACCGGTACATGAGATCTCCAGGGAAGAGCGTCAGGCTTTTGGCCGTCTGATCAAGGCTTTTCCGTTTACGATCACGGGAATGGGAGAGTTTAAGGAAGCAATCATCACAAGAGGCGGTGTGTCAGTAAAAGAGATACAGCCATCCACAATGGAATCCAAAAAAATAAAAAATCTGTATTTTACAGGTGAAGTACTGGATCTGGATGCAGTGACCGGTGGCTATAATCTTCAGATCGCATGGTCTACAGCGTATGCGGCAGCTCAGGCGATTGAATAACAGAAAAGAGGAAGGAGCAACAATTATGGGTATTAATATTGCAATTGACGGACCGGCAGGTGCAGGAAAAAGCACAATTGCAAAAAAAGTGGCAAAGGAGCTGTCCTTTATTTATGTAGATACAGGGGCAATGTACCGTGCCATGGCACTTTATCTTCTGGAAAAAGGGATCAGCGGTGACGAAAAAATCTCTGAAGCCTGTCACGATGCGGATATCTCTATCCGTTATGAGAACGGTGAACAGCAGGTGATCCTTAACGGAAAGAACGTAACAGCGTTCCTTCGTAAGGAAGAGGTAGGAAATATGGCATCTGTAAGCTCAGCAAATCCAGAGGTGCGCACACATCTTCTGAAGCTGCAGCGCAATCTTGCAGCCGAAAATAATGTAGTTATGGATGGAAGAGATATCGGAACCACCATTCTTCCGAATGCGGAAGTAAAGATCTTTCTGACTGCAAGTGCAAAGACACGTGCCATCAGACGATATCTGGAGCTTACAGAGAAGGGCGAAGCCTGTGATATGGATGAGATCCTGAAAGATATCGTTGACAGAGATGAGAGAGATATGAACCGTGCAGTTTCTCCGCTTAAGAAAGCAGAGGACGCTGTTCTTGTTGATTCATCTGAGATGGGAATTGACGAAGTGGTTGAGAGTATCCTTTCCGTATACAGAAATAGGGTGAATAGATGAACATAAAAGTTGCAGAGACCGCCGGCTTCTGTTTCGGCGTACAAAGAGCAGTTGACCGTGTTTATGAGCTGATCGGTTCCGATGCAGCACCGATTTATACACTGGGCCCCATCATCCATAATGAGGAGGTTGTTTCAGATCTCGAAAAAAAAGGTGTGGCTGTGATCTGTGAGGAGGAACTTGGCAGCCTGAAGGGCGGCACTGTTGTGATCCGCTCTCACGGAGTAGGCCGCAAGGTTTATAACACGATCAAAAAATATGGTCTCGGTTATGTAGATGTTACCTGTCCCTTTGTGCTGAAGATTCACAAGATCGTTGAGAGAGAAAGCTCCAGAGGCGCGCATATTGTGATCATCGGTGATCCGGACCATCCGGAAGTCCAGGGGATCTGCGGATGGTGTCAGGGACCATATACAGTGATCAGAAATGCTGAGGATGCTGAGAAATTCAATATTTCTCCGGAAAAAGAAGTATGTGTAGTGTCCCAGACGACATTTAATTACAACAAATTTCAAGAATTAGTTGAAATTCTCCGCAAAAAGAGTTATGATAATAATGTTTTAAATATTTTAAATATTTTAAACACTATTTGTAATGCTACCGAAGAACGGCAGAAAGAAGCTAAAGCGATAGCCGGAGAGGTAGACACTATGTTGGTCGTAGGCGGCCGACATAGCTCCAATACTCAAAAGCTGTTTGAAATATGTAAAAAGGAATGTGGAAATACTTACTATATACAAACACCTGTAGACTTGGATTCTGAAATGTTCCAATGCAGTAGTTGTGTAGGTATTACAGCAGGGGCTTCCACCCCAAAGAAAATTATTGAGGAGGTTCAAGAACATGTCAGAGTTAAGTTTTGAACAGATGCTGGAAGATTCCGTAAAAACAATCAGAAATGGAGAGATCGTACAGGGTACCGTCATCGATGTTAAAGATGATGAGATCATCCTGAATATCGGCTATAAAGCAGACGGTATCATCACAAAGAACGAGTACACAAACGATTCAAGCGTTGTGCTTACAGACGTTGTTAAACCTGGCGATACCATGGAAGCAAAGGTTCTCAAAGTAAACGACGGAGAGGGACAGGTTACACTTACCTACAAACGTCTTGCAGCAGAGAAAGGCAACAAACGTCTTGAGGAGGCATTCGAGAACCAGGAGGTTCTGAAGGCTCCTGTAACACAGGTACTTGACGGTGGTCTTTGTGTCAATGTTGAGGAAGCAAGAGTATTCATTCCTGCAAGCCTTGTATCTGACACATATGAGAAAGATCTTTCCAAATATGCAGATCAGGAGATCGAGTTCGTTATCACAGAGTTCAACCCAAGAAGACGCCGTATCATCGGTAACCGCAAACAGCTTCTTCTTGCTGAGAAAGCTGAGAAACAGAAAGAGCTTCTTGCTAAGATCAACGTAGGCGATAAAGTTGAGGGTGTTGTTAAGAATGTTACAGATTTCGGTGCATTCATCGACCTCGGCGGAGCAGACGGACTTCTTCACATCTCTGAGATGTCCTGGGGCAGAGTAGAGAACCCGAAGAAGGTATTCAACGTAGGTGATAAAGTTACAGTTCTTATCAAAGATATCAACGGAGACAAGATCGCACTTTCCCTTAAATTCCCGGAGGAGAACCCATGGCTTACAGCTGCTGAGGACTTCGCAGTAGGAAACGTAGTAAAGGGCAAAGTTGCACGTATGACAGATTTCGGTGCATTTGTTGAACTTGCACCTGGAGTAGATGCTCTTCTTCATGTATCTCAGATCTCCAGAGAGCACGTTGCGAAACCATCTGATGTACTTTCCATCGGTCAGGAGATCGAGGCTAAGGTTGTTGATTTCAATGGCGAAGACAGAAAGATCAGCCTCAGCATGAAAGCACTTGAGGATAATTCTGCAGAGCAGACAGAGGAGTAATTTCTCAGAAGCTGTACAGCAGTTGAATATTTTGAATCTCAGAGGCCGTCACATTTATTGTGACGGCCTTTTTTTTGATTGGAATTGCGTAACAGAGATATTATTTAAGAACAGAAAGATAATATGGCAGGCAGTGTTTCAGATAGGTTTTCTGTTTTAAAGGATCATGCAGAAAAGCTTCTGTTACAGGGAACCAGGTATAACAGTTTTCCCTTTTGGCAGGTCTTCGGAGCTTTTTGTCCATGCAGGCACTTAAGGTTTTTGGTATGGCTGTGTCTTCCGAAGGGATGTAATCGTAATCCTTATAATTGGAATAATATTGCTTTAAACGTCCATTTTGAAGCTTCACAAGAAGACGGACACGGTTATTTCGTCCGAATATGTAGAATTCTTCACTATGATTTGAAAATTCAACAGGCAGATCGTAATGAGTTTTAATTGTAAAGACCAATTGATTGTCTTGAATTTCACAATCCAGTGCTTCGTAATCTTCATTGAAAAGAGCAAGATAGGATAGCATGGAGAATATTTTTCCAAGTCCAAGAAGATCTTCCTGATTGTGTCCCATAACGATCTCAGCAGCTTCCGGTTTCTTTCCGGAAGCGAATTGTTTGTAAAGACGGATGCAGGCACCTCCATCACAGTAGTTTCGTTCAGTGATACCGAGGAATGATTCCATAGAAGGCTGATTCATCCGGGAAAGCTTCAAAAGTCCCTTGAGCGGCTTTAGTTCCCGGTAAAGGTCCAGCGAAGGCAGCTTTGTAAAAGGGGAAGAGAGTCCGTGGATCTGATATCGTGCATCCAGATAAGGCTGGTCAAAGCTGTCACCGTTATACTGGATCGTACATGAAAAATCCTGAAGAAATACAGCAAATGCTTTCAGAAGTTCAGGTTCTTCCTCTTCGTTTTCAATCATCCACTGGTACATCTGCCAGTTATTTCCTTCGTAGGCTACAGCACCGATCAGATACAGAAAAGTGGAATTTCGTGATAGTCCTGTAGTTTCAATATCATAGAAAAGCGGTACAAAACGCTCTGAAAAGCTCTGGGTTTTAGTCAATTTTTTAACAGTCTCAAAGGCTGGAAACCCTTGTAAAATCGGCATTTTTTTAACGATCATGTTAATTTTCTCCTTTATGGATTGTATCTGATTATACACAAAAAAACTGTTTTTCAATAGTGCAATTTAAAGTGAAATGAGTTATAGTTATTAGTAGAGTTGATGATAAAAAACAGGAAATGGTACTGGATTTATGTGGGGATTGACAGTGGAAAAATGACTATTATCGCTTCATAAATTAGTCATTCATTTACAGCTTTTTATGAGCTGGTGAATATCTTCTACCGAAGTATATCACATGATCGTGTCTGGATTCAATCTTTCATACATATCCTGCTCAGAACAGAAGCTATTTTGTTGCTGTTCACTGGTAAAGTTTCGCGAGATGTTTTATGTGAGCGAAATATATCTTGTTTGTCTTGGATGAAATAAGAAAAGGAAAATCAGAAACACGGAATCAACTTTAAAAATGAGTATGTGCGCAACGCAGAAATACTATGTACATGTACTTGCAAAAAATAAAGGAGGAGATGAGATCTATGGCATTTTTAACCTTCAGGGGTGGTATCCATCCTAATGACGGCAAAGATTTGTCAAAAAACTGTCCTGTCGAGAAGTATTTGCCGAAGGGAGATCTGGCAATTCTTGTTTCTCAGCACATCGGAGCTCCGGCCAAGCCGATCGTAAAAAAAGGCGATCATGTGCTTGCAGGACAGAAAATCGCAGAAGCAGGAGGATTTGTTTCCGCACCGATACACTCGTCTGTATCAGGAACCGTAAAGGGAATTGAGAAACGTCTGACTGCAGTAGGCGCTATGGGTGATGCGATCATTATCGAGAATGACGGTCTGTATGAATCTGTGGAATATACGCCTGCTACACTTTCTGATCTTTCCAGGGAAGATATCCTGAAAAGGATTCAGGAAGGCGGAGTTGTTGGTCAGGGTGGTGCAGGCTTCCCGACACATGTAAAGCTTTCACCAAAGGAACCTGACAAGATCGATTATATTTTGGTCAACGGTGCGGAATGTGAGCCTTATATCACCAGTGACTACCGTAGGATGATGGAAGAACCGGAAAGTATAGTAGGTGGTCTGGAAGTGATTCTGAAAGCTTTTCCGAAGGCAGTGGGATGTATCTGTATTGAGGACAACAAACCGGATTGTATTGCCAGGATGAAAGAAGCTATCAAAGGCAAAGAGCGTATGGAAGTAAAAGAGCTTAAGACTAAATACCCTCAGGGTGGTGAGCGTACACTGATCTATGCGGTAACAGGCAGAGAGATCAATTCCACCATGCTTCCGGCAGACGTAGGATGCGTGGTTGATAACGTAGAGACCGTTACTTCTGTTTATAAGGCAGTAATCCTTGGACAGCCTGTCATCAGCCGTAATGTAACTGTTACCGGAGACGGTATCCGTACACCGAAGAACTTTTCTGTTCTTACAGGAACAGATCTGTCTGAACTGGTAGATGCTGCAGGAGGACTGAAGGAAAAAATCGCGAAAGCAATCTCCGGTGGACCGATGATGGGATTTGCGCTGTATGATCTTCATATTCCATGTACGAAGACAACTTCTTCCCTGCTTTTCCTGGAGCGTGACGCAGTCTCCGAAGCGAAGCAGATCCAGACTGCATGTATTAATTGCGGACGTTGTGTAAGCGTCTGTCCGGGCCATGTGGTTCCGGCCCGCCTTGCAACTCTTGCAGAACATGGTGATATGGCAGGCTTCGAAAAGATGGATGGTATGGAATGCTGCGAGTGCGGCTGCTGCAGTTACATCTGTCCGGCCAAACGACCTCTGACTCAGAGTATTAAATCTATGAGAAAAATGGTTCTTGCAGAGCGCAAGAAAAAGAAATAGGGGGAGGAATAACAATGGAACAAATGTATAACGTATCATCTAATCCCCATATCAGGGATAAAATGACCACCAGCCGTATCATGCAGCTGGTAGTGATCGCACTTCTGCCGACAACACTTTTCGGTATCTGGAACTTTGGAGTGCATGCACTTCTTGTAGTGCTGGCGACGGTTGCATCCAGCGTGTTTTTTGAATGGCTCTATGACCGCCTGATGCATAAAAAAAATACAACTACTGATTTCAGTGCAGTTGTAACAGGACTTCTGCTTGCACTGAACATGCCGCCCCAGATTCCAATCTGGATGCCGATCCTTGGCAGTGCTTTTGCGATCATTGTTGTAAAACAGCTGTTCGGTGGACTTGGACAGAACTTTATGAACCCGGCTCTTGCAGGAAGATGTTTCCTTATGATCTCTTTTGCCGGAAAAATGACTAACTTTGCAGTTTCCAAAAGCTCCCATGCTGTTGTAGATGCAGTTACACAGGCAACACCTCTGACAGCACTTAAAAACCAGGGATTCATTGAGGGGACTTCTATTCCTGTAAAGAATCTGTTCCTTGGTAATATCCAGGGTACGATCGGTGAGACTTCTGCCCTGGCGATCCTCATCGGTGCAGTGATCCTTCTCGCATTTAAGATCATTGATCTGAAGGTACCTCTTACATATATTGGAAGTTTTGCAGTATTTGTCATTTTCTATATGCTGGGAACAGGCAAAGGCTTTGATGTAAACTATCTTTTCAGCCATATCTTTGGAGGAGGTCTGATGCTTGGAGCCTGGTTTATGGCAACAGATTATGTGACAACTCCGATCACTCCGAAAGGTCAGCTGGTATATGGCTGCTGCCTCGGTATCGTGACAGCGGTATTCCGTCTCTTTGGTGGTTCCGCAGAGGGCGTTTCCTATGCGATCATTTTCTGCAATCTTCTGGTTCCGCTTATTGAAAAAGTAACAAAACCGGTTGCTTTTGGAAAAGGAGGCAAAAAATAATGGGTAAGATTATCAGAAATACATTGATCCTTACGATCATTACAGTAGTTGCCGGCCTTGGCCTTGGACTGGTTTACGAAGTTACCAAAGAACCCATTGCAAGAACCGAGGAACAGGCAAAAAAGGAAGCATGGCAGACTGTATTCAGTGATGTAAGCCTGGAAGATTTTAAAGCTGTAGATGTAGACAAGGAAGCAGCAGATAAAACAGCTGCAGATCTTGGAATCAAGGCAACCGTAGATGAAGTCTGTGAAGCAGCAGATGAAGGCTATGTGGTAACTGTAACCGATAAAGAGGGTTACGGCGGTGATATCCAGATCACAGTTGGTGTAACAAAAGACGGTACCGTCAGCGGCGTTTCCATTCTTTCTATCAGTGAGACTGCCGGACTTGGAATGCGTGCTACAGAAGCGAAGTTCCAGGAACAGTATGTTGGAAAGAATACCGATAGATTCTATGTATCCAAGGATGGCGGCGAAGGTGAGCCTATTGATGCTATCAGTGGTGCGACCATCACATCCAGAGCTTTTACCGGTGCAGTCAATACAGCTATCGGCTATTGCAAAAACGCATTTTAGGAGGGTAGTTGAATATGAATAATTGTGGTGAAAGATTAAAAAACGGCATTATAACCGAAAATCCGATTTTCGTCCTGATGCTTGGTATGTGTCCTACCCTTGCGGTAACGACTTCTGCGATCAATGGTATCGGTATGGGACTTTCCACAACCGTAGTTCTGGTTATGTCAAATATGCTCATCTCCATGCTGCGTAAGGTTATCCCGGATTCTGTCAGAATGCCGGCCTTTATCGTAGTTGTAGCATCATTTGTAACTATCGTACAGTTTCTGATGGAGGGCTTTACTCCTTCTCTTTATGAGTCACTTGGAATTTACATTCCACTGATCGTTGTTAACTGTATCATTCTGGGACGTGCAGAGAGTTATGCTTCCAAGAATCCTGTCCTTCCGTCTATCTTTGACGGACTTGGAATGGGTCTTGGTTTTACCGTGGGCCTGGTTGCCATTGGTCTTGTAAGAGAGATCCTTGGTTCCGGAAAGGCTTTCGGAGCACAGATCATTCCGGTTGCTGATGCAGCTACCGGTGCTGCCGGCTATACTCCGATCACTATCTTTATCCTTGCACCTGGAGCATTTCTGGTTCTTGCCGGACTTGCAGCGATCCAGAATAAAGTAAAGATCAACATGGCAAAGAAGGGCAAAGATGTTTCCAAGATCCAGTCCGGCTGCGGCTCCAATTGCGCGACCTGCGGCGGATGTCCTTCCGACAAAGAATAAAAAGGGGGAATAGAAGATGGCAAGCTTGATGTTGATCGCAATTGGTTCTGCACTTTGCAGTAACGTTGTATTAAGTCAGTTCCTGGGAATCTGTTCTTTCCTTGGAGTATCCAAGAAGACAGAAACTGCAGCCGGCATGGGTGGTGCGGTTGTATTCGTTATTACCATTGCATCCTTTGTTGCAGGACTGCTTTATAAATTTATCCTGGTACCGACCCATTTTGAGTATCTGAAAACGATCGTATTTATCCTGGTTATCGCAGCACTGGTACAGATCGTAGAAATGTTTCTCAAGAAATTTGTACCATCCCTTTACAAGGCACTTGGTGTATACCTTCCTCTGATCACAACAAACTGTGCAGTTCTTGGTGTAGCACTGAACAATGTTAAATATGAATACAGCATTCTCGAAAGTGTTGTCAACGGATTTGCCACAGGTGTAGGTTACCTGATCGCAATTGTATTACTTGCGGGAATCCGTGAAAAAATGGAATACAACGATATTCCGGAATCCTTCCAGGGTATGCCGATCGTTCTGCTTACAGCAGCACTGATGGCTATTGCATTCTTTGGATTCTCCGGAATCGTATAGGAGGAAGAAGAGCATGAGTATAACAGGAATTATTATGGCTGCAGTCATTGTCGGCGGTACTGGTTTATTCATTGGTATCTTTCTCGGACTTGCAGACAAGAAATTAACCGTTAAGGTAGATGAAAAGGAAGAAGCCATTCTCGGCGTTCTTCCAGGAAATAACTGTGGTGGTTGTGGATATCCGGGATGTTCCGGACTCGCTGCTGCAATTACAAAGGGAGAAGCTCCTGTAGATCAGTGTCCGGTTGGTGGTGCTCCGGTTGCAGCCAAGATCGGCGCGATCATGGGACAGGAAGTAAAAGAAACGGCACGTCGGGTTGCTTTTGTAAAATGTGCGGGAACCTGTGATAAGACGACCGTGAAATATGAATACACAGGTGTGGAAGACTGCGAGATGATGGCTTTCATCCCAGGCGGCGGTGCAAAAGACTGTACATTCGGATGTATGGGCTTCGGAAGCTGTGTAAAGGCATGTCCGTTTGATGCGATCCATATAGTGAATGGTATTGCGGTTGTAGATCAGGAGGCATGTAAAGCCTGCGGCAAATGTGTTGCCAAATGTCCGCGTCACCTGATCGAACTGGTACCATATGACAAACAGATACGTGTAGCCTGCAGCTCCCACGCAAAAGGTAAGGCAGTTACAACTGCCTGCGAGCTTGGTTGTATTGGCTGTAAAAAATGTGAGAAGAACTGTCCGTCCGAGGCAATCACAGTTACCGATTTCTGTGCACACATTGATTACGATAAGTGTACAGGCTGTGGTAAATGTAAGGAAGTTTGCCCAAGACATGTGATTCTGTAAAACAAAAAGAACTGCCTGTCACGAAAGTTTTCCGAGTGATATGGCAGTTCTTTTTTTGGAATAAAGCATGTTGTGCCCGATAATGCATAAATAAAATAAATACATACAAATTTTTGGTTATATTTCAACGAAAATTGCAGTTTCCGGTTAAAAATATTTGACCGGTGAATTTCAAGGGGCTATAATAGAACATAAATATTCAGTATACTTCAAGGAGAACGAAATTCATGAGTAAGATTATTTTAACTGGCGACCGCCCGACGGGACGCCTTCATGTAGGTCATTATGTTGGATCCCTGGCAGAGCGTGTGAGGCTGCAGAATTCTGGCTTATATGATGAGATTTATATTATGATCGCAGATGCCCAGGCACTCACAGATAATGCGGAGCATCCGGAGAAAGTACGTCATAATATTCTTCAGGTTGCTCTGGACTATCTGGCATGCGGGCTTGATCCGGAAAAATCCAATATTTTTATCCAGTCCATGGTCCCGGAGCTGACAGAACTTACCTTTTATTATATGAATCTGGTTACTGTAGCACGTGTACAGCGTAATCCTACCGTTAAATCTGAGATTAAGATGCGTAATTTTGAAGCCAGCATCCCGGTAGGCTTTTTCTGCTATCCGATCAGTCAGGCTGCCGATATTACTGCCTTTCGTGCAACCCATGTACCGGTAGGTGAAGATCAGCTTCCGATGCTTGAGCAATGCAAGGAGATCGTCCATAAATTCAATACGGTTTATGGTGACACACTGACAGATCCGGAAATTGTTCTTTCTTCCAATAAAGCATGCTTACGTCTTCCAGGAATTGACGGAAAGGCTAAGATGAGTAAATCTCTCGGAAACTGCATCTATCTGTCTGATGAAGAAGATGTTGTGAAGAAAAAGATCATGTCTATGTTTACAGATCCGAACCATCTTCGTGTTCAGGATCCTGGTCGTGTAGAGGGAAATCCGGTATTTATCTATCTGGATGCCTTCAGCCGTCAGGAACATTTTGCTGAATTTCTGCCAGAGTATCAGAATCTGGATGAACTTAAGGCTCACTATCAGAGAGGTGGCCTTGGTGATGTGAAAGTCAAGAAGTTCCTGAATAATGTTATGCAGGCAGAACTTGGACCGATCCGTGAAAGAAGGAAAATGTGGGAGCAGCGAACCGAAGATGTGTTCGATATCCTGAAAGCTGGTACAGAGGTTGCCAGGGAAAAAGCTGCCGCAACGCTTCATGATGTCCGTTCTTCCATGCGGATCAATTATTTTGAGGATCAGGATTTCCTTAATCAGTGATAGAAAACAGCGAGAGGAATCACAGATTTGTATATCAACCCGGAGATTGTATTCCGGGTTGATTTTTTTTGAAAATTATGTTACTATTGCGTTCATATGGGAAACAGATGTTCAGCTGTTTCAGGGAAGGAGCCTTGAGATTTGATTTCTTTTGTAAAAGGTACCGTAGCAGATATCGGTGAAAATTGTCTGGTTGTGGAAAATGGCGGAATTGGTTATGAGATTTATATGACAGGACAGGATCTTGGGAAAGCGCGGATAGGCGATGAAAAGAAGATCCATACTTTTCTCTATGTGCGGGAGGATATTCTACAGCTATATGGTTTTTTTTCGAAGGATGATCTTGGCATGTTCAAGCTCCTGATCGGTGTCAACGGAGTCGGACCTAAAGGCGCTCTGGGTATCCTTTCCGGGATCAGTGCAGACGAGCTTCGTTTTGCAGTACTTTCCGATGATGTAAAAACAATCTCCAAGGCCCCTGGAATCGGGAAAAAGACAGCCCAGAAAATGATTCTGGAGCTGAAAGACAAGCTGAAGCTGGAAGATGCTTTTGAGATGAAACTGGCGCATCAGCAGGAAGAAGCAGCCGAGGGAGCCTCTGATCTGAGGGATAGTCGTCAGGAAGCGGTAGAGGCGCTTGTCGCATTAGGATACAGTTCTGCAGATGCCCTTCGTGCAGTACGAAAGGTACCGGAAGATATACCGGCAGATGATGTAGAAGCAATTCTTCGGGCTGCACTGAAAAATTTTTAACGCCGTGAGTAAGAGCAAACATGCTCGCACTGAAATGAAATAGAACGGAGCATAGCAAATGGAGAACAGGATCATTACAACAGATGTTACAGAAGAGGATTTTTCCCTGGAGGGAAATTTAAGGCCTCAGAGTCTGGATGAGTATATTGGTCAACAGAAAACAAAAGATACCCTGAAAATTTATATCGAAGCAGCAAAGCAGCGTCATGATTCATTGGATCATGTGTTGTTTTATGGACCTCCGGGACTGGGAAAGACTACACTTTCCGCAATCATTGCCAATGAGATGGGAACACATATGAAGGTAACATCAGGTCCTGCGATTGAAAAACCAGGCGAAATGGCTGCGATCCTGAACAACCTTCAGGAAGGAGATGTACTGTTTGTAGATGAGATACACAGACTGAACCGGCAGGTAGAAGAGGTTCTTTACCCGGCGATGGAAGATTTTGCTATCGATATCATGATCGGCAAGGGTGCATCCGCCCGTTCGATTCGTCTGGACCTGCCGAAGTTTACATTGGTAGGTGCAACGACAAGAGCAGGTCTTCTTTCCGCACCGCTTCGTGATCGTTTTGGCGTAACTCAGAGACTGGAGTTTTATGATAAAAAAGAACTGACGACGATCATTCTCCGTTCCGCTCAGGTGCTTGGCGTGGAAATCGAACCCAATGGAGCTGCCGAGATCGCCAAGCGTTCCAGAGGAACTCCCCGTCTGGCCAACCGTCTTCTGAAAAGAGTGCGTGATTTCGCCCAGGTGAAGTATAACGGTGTGATCACCTACGATGTTGCCTGTTTTGCATTGGATCTTCTGGAAGTAGATCAGTATGGCCTTGATAAAACGGACCGCCGCATTCTCCAGACCTTGATCCTGAATTTTCAGGGCGGACCCGTGGGGCTTGAAACACTTGCCGCATCGATAGGAGAAGACTCCGGAACACTTGAAGACGTTTATGAACCCTATCTTTTACAGACAGGTTTTCTGAATAGAACTCCACGTGGAAGAATGGCTTCCGTGCTGGCATATACCCATCTTGGATATCCTCGTCCTGATTTATCGACAAAGTAAAGGTCACAAAAAAAGTGAATTACTCGGTAACTGAGTTACCAGAGAATCTGAATTGAAGACTATTAGCACAGGTGAAAAAACGTTCTGTATAATGCGATAAAAAAGAAAAAGCGCCAGGCAGGAAACTTTATTTTTGATATAACGGATTGCCCGCTGAAAGAGGGCGAAATAATGGAGCAGGTCAATAATCTGTTCAGATCAACACATCTCTCCTTTTTTGGAAGAGATCGCATTGTACAAGGATAGAAAAATAATTGGTGTTTATCAAAGAAATAAAAAATAAGAACCATTCAGCTGTACGATCTAAAAGATCATGGGTACTGCGAATGGTTCTTATTAAGATATCTTATGTGTATTTTACGATAATATACACAAGAATGCAAGACTTAAAATAAACAATAATTATCCACCAGTCAGAAAATGGCAGGTGGTATTTTTATACACTTTTTTAAGAAAGAGAGGACAAGAAATGAAGAAATTATTTATCAGTCAGCCAATGAGTGGCAAAGCAGATGAGGAGATTCTTGCAGAGCGAAAGGTGGCAATCAAAGCGGCAGAAGAGTTGTTGAGAGAACCTGTAGAGGTTATTGATTCTTTCTTCCAGTCAGCACCGGTAGGAGCAAAACCTCTGTGGTTCATTGGAAAGTCCCTGGAGTTTTTATCTGATGCCGATATCGCCTATTTTGCAAAAGACTGGCAGAAAGCAAGAGGATGCAAGATCGAACATGAGTGTGCGGTTGAGTATGGAATTCCGAGAATTGACTATGTGTAGGAGGTAAGGAATGGGAAATGAAGAATTTTTAAGACTTTGCAAAGTAAAAGTAGCTGAATATACCAATTCGCACATGGATAAGACCGATGGAAAACAGATCACAGTACAGTATGTGTACGTGGTATGGAGTTGTAAGACATTACAGAACAGTAAAGCACTTCTGAGCACGACTGTGCCGGATGGAATGTATTATGAGCTGACATATAACGGAGATAAGCACGAGTTATACTTTGATGCTTATAAGAAATTTCAGAACATGTGCTTTAAACTGTAATTGCGCCGGTGCAACAGTCGGAGAAGGGAAACACTACATGGAAACAATCATTTGCTCATGTCATAGAATAGAAGATCTGGAAAGAAAAGGAGAATGAACATGAATGTAAATGTAAATGTAATGATGCAGTATGTAACATATGGTCTGGCGCTGATCGGGGTGCTGGCGTTCCTGGTATCGATCATTGTGCAGGTGATCAAAGAGCTCCCTGGACTTAATAAGATCCCGACAAGTATTGTAGCACTGGTCACATCACTGATCCTGTGTCCGGTGGCACTGGCAGTCCTGTGCACGTATTATAAGACAGCTGTCACCTGGTATTATATTTTCGCATCGATTATTGCAGCGTTTGTAGTGTATTTGGTTGCGACCGGCGGCTGGGAAAAAGTAAAAAGTATCTGGGACAGGACGAAATACAAAGATTCAGAGGGCGAGTGATCCCCTTGTGAAATTCGTTGAATACCAAAGGATGATATGATAATATAGAACACGGAACAATCGTGTTGCAGGATGGCTGACCTCTATTCTACATAGAAAAACCACCCCAAAACTTTGGCTGAGTGCAAGGTGGTAATTCTATCCCTATACTGAGATCAACCCCTTGTGGGCGGTTGTTCCTTTTGTATTATCAATATACCATTTCGAAAAAAATAATTCAAGTATTTTTAGGAGACGAATAATCGTCTTTTTTTATTGGAGGAAACATATGTTAAAGATTATGGGAAAAGCCCAGGCATCCGGCAGGAATTACGGCCAGAAGATCATCAGCAATTTGCATTTTTAAGAAAAATATTGTATCATCTTGGAATATGTGAATTGTTATATAATTCTGATTAGTCACACATTAGTCACAAATGAAAACCGATAGCCCGCATAAATCAAGGGTTTTGTGCTTTTCAGATTTATCGACAAAATAATAGAAAAACTTCTATACATTTTTGCAGGAATCAGTTATAATAGAAGAAATTGTGGGTTGTAAGACCGGCAATACAGAGGAATGTTATTGAGGAAATAACCAGTAACAGATAAATTCAGGAGGCTTTACGAATGGCGGTAAAGAATACAGCACAGGTTGTTATCGATGGAAAGATCATTACTCTGGGCGGGTATGAGTCCGAGGAATATTTTCAGAAGGTTGCAGCCTATATGAATAATAAGATCAGTGAGCTGAGTCAGATGCCGGGATACTCCAGACAGGCCATGGAGACCAAGCATACACTGCTCAGTCTGAATATTACAGATGATTATTTTAAGGCTAAAAAACAGGCGGAGATTTTTGAACAGGATCTGCAGCAGAAAGACCAGGAGATGTATGATCTGAAACATGAACTGATCTCTTTGAAAATGCAGATCGAAGAGGCGAAGAAGGCAGAACAGGAAGCTCAGGAACAGAAGAATCTTCTGGATGGTAAAGTGAAAGAACTGGAGAAAGAACTTGATGAACTGCTTAAATAAGGATGGGGGATTGCTTCGGTAATCCTCTTTTGTTTTATGGTCATCGGATTGATTAACAGATGGGAGATGAGGGAATACTTTGAAAAATATGATAACAGAACTGCTCTCGCCGGCAGGTTCTTATGAAAGCTTTGAGGCAGCTATTGGTGCCGGGGCTGATGCGGTATATGTAGGGGGACCGGCTTTTGGAGCAAGAGCTTATGCGCAGAACTTTACTCAGGAAGAGCTGATCACTGCCATTGAGACCGCACATATCCATAACCGTAAATTATATCTTACTGTGAATACACTTTTGAAGAACCGTGAACTGGATGATCAGCTGTTTGAATATCTGCTTCCGTATTATGAGGCAGGGCTGGATGCGGTGATCGTACAGGATCTGGGAGTATTTTCTTTTATACGCCGGAGTTTTCCGGATCTGGATATTCACGCAAGCACACAGATGACAGTAACCGGACCTGAAGGAATGCGGTTTCTGGAGGGAAAGGGAGCAACGCGTGTGGTTCCGGCCAGAGAGCTTTCTCTGGAAGAGATATCTGCCATGCATAAGGCAAGTCCTCTGGAAATAGAGACTTTTATCCATGGAGCTCTCTGTTACAGCTATTCCGGCCAGTGTCTGATGAGCAGTATTTTCGGTGGGAGAAGTGGAAACCGTGGCCGCTGTGCACAGCCGTGCAGGCTTCCTTACAGTGTAACCATGGATCACAGAAAATATAAAGGAGACAAGGATTTTTGTGCATTAAGTCTGAAAGATATCTGCACTTTGGATATTCTTCCGGATATCCTGGAGGCGGGTGTTATGTCTCTGAAGATCGAAGGACGTATGAAACAGCCGGCGTACACAGCGGGCGTCACGGCAGTATATCGAAAATATCTGGATATGTATTTAAGTGGAAAAGAATATCACGTTCTGGAAGAAGACCGGAAGTATCTTCTTGAGCTTTTCAGCCGGGGAGGATCCTGCAAAGGATACTATGATATGTATCGTGGGCCGGAAATGATGGCTTTTGCCAATGAAAAAAAATCCGGTAATATCCAGCCGGAGATCAGAAAAATTAAAGAAAAAATTCATGGGAATTTAATACTTTCTCCTGAAAGTCCTGTTATACTTGAAATAACCTGCAAGGGCCAGACAGTAACTGCTATGGGCGGTGAGGTACAGTTTGCTAAAAATCAGCCAATGGAAGAACAGAGGATCCGTCAGCAGATGGAGAAACTGGGAAATACAGATTTTCAGTGGGAGGATCTGAACATTGAAATAAATGGAAGGATTTTTGTTCCGGTTAAAGTTCTCAATGAAGTACGAAGAGATGCTCTGAGTCAGCTGCGGGAAGCACTGATCGGATGTCAGAAGAGAGCACAGGTTACGAAGCAGCCGACGAAATCTAAGGATCAGGCTGCCTGTCACAGAAGGGTAACAGACAGCCTGCCTGTGTATGTATCCTGTGAACGTTCGGATACTGCGGAAGTACTTTTGAACGAACCGGGGATTACAGGTTTTTATTTTCCTTTTGATACTATGGAAAAGTATTTTTCACCGGAACTTGCTGCAAGTAGTGAATTATATCTTTCTACTCCACATATCCATCGAGGAGAAACCCCTGAAAAGTGGCTTCGATCAGCTCAAAAATGGTTGGAGCAGGGTATGAAGGGTTTTCTGGTAAGAAACCTGGAATCTTACGCAGTACTGAAAAAAATGGGATATGGCGAAAAATGTATCCTGGATGCATCCATGTATACCTGGAATGATCAGAGTGTTGATTTCTGGCGGGAAGAGGGAGTTCTTCGAAATACAGTCCCCCTTGAGTTGAATGAGGGTGAACTGAAACACAGAGATAATACTTCTTCGGAGCTGCTTTTATATGGTTATATCCCACTGATGCTTTCCGCGCAGTGTGTAAGGAAAAATCTTTTCGGATGTACAGGAAAATGTGAGACGGCTTATCTGAAAGACCGCTATAACAGTGAATTTCCGGTAAAATGCAGCTGTGATCCATGGGGGAAAAACATCTCCGAAAAAGCAAAATATTGTTATAATATCATTTATAACAGCATTCCTTACGGACTTCCAGGTGAAAAAGATCAGGTAAAAAAACTGAACCTTCACTCTTTGCGACTGGCATTTACGATCGAAGAGCCAGAGAAAGCAAAAGCGATCCTGAAAGAATTCCGGACGGTTTATCAGAAAAACGGAAAACCTTCCGGACGCAGGTATACAAAAGGCCATTTTAAAAGAGGAGCCGAGTAAAAGTGTATGATTAATGTAATTACAGAATTATCTAAGTATGTGATCCTCACATTGATGATCGTCTATACCTTTCATTGTTTTTATATGGTGTGGCGGCAGGATGAGGAAGAAAAGAGAGAACTGCTCCATCAGCAGCTGACCATGATCTTTTTTATTGATTTTACAGCATTTCTTGTGATCTATTTAAAAAGCATGGATTTCAGGGTCATCCTGTTCTATATCGAAATGATGATCTTTTTTGCAGCGATCCAGATCCTTTATCGAATTATTTATCCGAATGCATCGCTGCTTCTTTTAAATAATATGTGCATGCTCCTGAGCGTAGGATTTATCATGCTCTGCAGGCTTTCACTTCCGTCTGCAACTAAGCAGCTTCTGATCGTGGCCGCAGGAAGTGCAGTATCACTGGTGATACCGGTAATGATACGAAAAATGAAATTTTTAAAGGATCTTACATGGGCTTATGCCGGAATTGGTATTGTACTTCTGGCGGCAGTTCTTGTTCTGGCAAGCACAAGCTACGGTGCAAAGCTTTCTCTTATGGGAATCCAGCCTTCCGAGGTGATCAAGATAACCTTCGTATTTTTTATGGCATCACTTCTGTGTACCAAGGTGGATTTTCGCAAAGTAGTACTGGCTACGATCGTTGCAGTGATCCATGTAGGGATCCTGGTCCTTTCCAGGGATCTGGGTAGTGCAGTAATCTTTTTTGTCACCTACCTTGTACTGATCTATGTGGCAACGAGAAATCCGAGCTATTTATTTCTGGGACTTGGCGGAGGATGCGTTGGTTCGGTGATCGCATATCATCTTTTTGGACATGTCCGTCAGCGAGTCAGTGCCTGGAAGGATCCGATGGCTGTCTATCAAAATGAAGGTTATCAGATCGTGCAGTCTCTGTTTGCGATCGGAACCGGAGGCTGGTTTGGAATGGGACTTTGTCAGGGCTCTCCGGAGAAGATTCCGGTCGTAAAAAATGATTTTATCTTCAGTGCTATCTGCGAGGAACTGGGTGGCATTTTTGCCATCTGCCTGATTCTTGTATGCACAAGCTTTTTTCTGATGATCGTTACTATTGCACTAAAGATCAGGAATCCGTTTTATAAACTGATCGCACTGGGGCTCGGAACGGAATATGCTTTTCAGGTATTTCTGACCATTGGCGGTGCAACCAAGTTTATTCCAATGACAGGAGTTACACTTCCGCTGGTGAGTTACGGAGGCAGTTCTGTCATGTGTACCATCCTGATGCTTGCGATCATTCAGGGACTGTATATTCTGAGGGAAGATGAGGACGAACAAATTGAAACGCAGCGAAAAGAAACGATTGAAAGAAGAGGAAAGAGAGCAACGCCTGAGAGAAAGAGAAATCGCCAGACTCCGTAGAAAAAAGAACCGGCCTTTAACTTTTGTATCGGCCTTCTTTATATTGATCTTTGTCAGTCTGATCGGATATCTGGTCTATTTTGACGCCATAAAAAGCGAAGATTTTATCAACAGCCCGTACAACACCCGTCAGGATACATTTTCGGACCGTGTAGTACGTGGAAGTATCCAGTCTTCGGATGGTGAGGTTCTGGCACAGACCAATGTGTATGAAGATGGAACAGAAGAGAGAACGTATCCGTTTTCCAATATTTTTGCACATGCAGTAGGATATGATACCAATGGTAAGAGCGGTTTGGAATCGGAAGCAAATTTCCAGCTTCTCACCTCCCATTCATTTTTTCTGGAACAGATGAAAAATGAATTTCTGGGAAAAAAGAATCAGGGTGATACCGTGATCTCCAGTCTGAATGCAGATCTTCAGACAACGGCATACAATTCTCTGGGAGACCGGAGAGGAGCGGTAGTTGTACTGGAACCATCCACCGGACGTATCCTGGCTATGGTGAGCAAACCAGATTTTGATCCGAATACGATCGCACAGAACTGGGATACCCTTGTTAATGATGAAAGTAACAGTAGCCTTTTAAACCGTGCGACCAATGGAGCTTATCCGCCGGGATCAACATTTAAGATCGTCACGGCACTGGATTATTTCAGGCAAAAGGGATCACTGGAAGGATATTCCTATCTGTGTCAGGGAAGTATTACAGTGGATGACCACACGATCCAGTGTTACAATGGTACAGTACATGGACAGGAGGATTTTTATTCCGCTTTTGCACATTCCTGTAACTGTGCATTTGCAGATATGGGACTTGGCCTGGGAGGAGATACTCTGAAAAGTACTGCAGAAGATCTGCTCTTTAATAGGGCTCTTCCGCTGAATTCCTATAAAACCAGCCGCTTTACCCTTGATAAAGATTCTCCGAATGCACTTGTGATGCAGACCTCGATCGGCCAGGGTAACACTCTTGTTTCTCCGATGCATATGGCATTGATCACAAGTGCCATCGCCAATGATGGTGTACTGATGAAGCCAACCATGATCGATAAGATCGTGAATAATTCCGGTGATACGGTCAGAGAAACAGAAAAAACAGAATACAAACGTCTGATGACAAGAAATGAAGCCAATATCCTTGGAAAACTAATGAAAAATGTAGTTGAAAACGGTACGGCTTCTGCATTGAACGGACGAGGATATACTGTTGCCGGAAAGACCGGTTCTGCGGAGTTTGATGAAAATGGCTCCAGTCATTCCTGGTTTGTGGGTTATTCTAATGTAGATGATCCGGATATCGCCATTGCAGTGATCGTGGAAAACGGCGGAACCGGAAGTGAAGCGGCAGTTCCCATTGCGGCAGATGTTTTTGATGCATATTATTTCGATTAAATTGAGAACAGTATCTGCTTCTTGCCCCTTGCCTATAAGGTGAAAAAGAGGTATACTATAGCCAGTGCAAAAGACACACGCATTACAGGAGGATTGCAATATGATAGAAGCAACAAGCTGTGGCGGTGTGGTAATTCATCGGGGTAAGATCCTGGCATTATATAAATCCTACAGGAACCGTTATGAAGGATGGGTGCTTCCCAAAGGAACTGTAGAAAAAGGAGAGACTTTTGAGCAGACTGCTTTGCGTGAAGTAATGGAAGAAGCAGGTGTTCGGGCCTCTATCGTGAAATATATCGGCAAGAGCCAGTATAATTTCACCGTTCCGGAGGATGTGGTAATGAAAGAGGTACACTGGTATCTCATGATAGCTGATAATTATCATAGCAAACCCCAGCGAGAGGAATATTTTGTAGATTCCGGATACTATAAGTTTCACGAGATCTATCATCTTCTCCGTTTTTCCAACGAGAAGCATATCGTGGAACAGGCCTATCAGGAGTATCTGGAAATGCGAAGTGAGGGCGTCTGGGCGAAACAGCAGAAGTATTTTTAACAACAGGACAGGGCTGTGTACTTACGCAGCCCTGTTTGGCATTATAGACGGAGGTGATGGCAGATTGCTAAAATGGATGAAAAACTATTACATAGGAAATGATGTAAAAAATCCTACCAGAATAAGAGCCAGGATCACTGCTGGCAAATTCGTGCCAGATATCTACGTTGTTACTTTGTCTGATAATCCCGGAAATATTTTGGAAATTCTTCCCGCAGGCATGCTTGTACAGCGAAGCGCCAGAGACACCTGTCCTTTGATCATTGGAATGGCCAGAGGAAAATCAGGTGCTATACAGATGGCACAGGATGTGATCGAACAGGTTTATACCGAAACTGGAAATTTTAAAATAAAAGAATATCTGAAAAACAGGTGAACTAATGCTGCATATATTATGGCTGATAATAAAATGGATATTGATCCTTCTGGGGATCCTGATCGGGCTGATCTTTCTGATCCTGCTGCTTCTTTTGTTCTGTCCGATCAGATACAGAGGGAAAATAAAAAAAGACCGTACGGATAGTCTTCGTGAAATACATGCTACCGGTGAAGTGAGCTGGCTGCTTCATATAATATCTGCACAGGTATTCTGGGAGCAGGGCGTTCTGAAAACAAAAATATGTTTTTTAGGGATTCCGTTGGAAAAATTAAAAAATCTGTTTCGTAAAAAAAAGGAACCAAGAGCTCTTTCCAACTCCGGAAATCAAAATGCAAAAAAACAGACAGAGTCTTCCAGAAGCCATGAAAAGACATCAAAAAGCGAACAGCAGAACGATGCAGCAGAGTTACAAATGTCTGAGCCTCAGGAAGATACTGTTGAAGATATAAATGAAATTTCGGAAAATGTAATAATGGAGCCGATATCGATTTCTGAAGAAATATCGGAAGATGAAAAGAAGCTTCGGACAAAGATTGCAGATTTAATTTTGAATATAGTGGGAAAAATAAAAACGGCAGTTGGAAAGCTGATCCGAATCATTCATAATTTTCTTGGAATCCCTAAAAGGATTCTGAAAAAAATTCAAAGTCTTGCATTAACAATCCGGAATTTCTGTGATAAGATAAACTGGTGGAAAGAATTTTTAGATCATCCCCGAACCAGAGCGGCTCTTTCCTTTCTGTGGAAAAATGCAAAAAAACTGATTTATCATGTGCTTCCGACAAGGATCACCGGAAAAATCACATTTGGCAATGAAGATCCGGCAGTTACAGGTATGGTATTGGCTGTATTAGGAATGACGATTCCTTTTCATAAAAACAAGATCGAAGTAGCGCCCCTTTTTGATGATGAAAATGTTCTTGAGGGAGAGATCCTGTTAAAGGGAAGGATTTATGGAATTGTAGTTCTCAAAACAGCAGCAGAGCTTTATTTCAATAAAAATATAAAATACGTCATCCACCGATGGAGACATAAGGAGGTAAAACATGGAGAAAGAGAATAATTTCAAAGATACCGTGAATTCATTATTTAAAGGAATGGATGGCTTTGTATCGGCCAAGACAGTGGTTGGCGATGCCATTCATGTGGGTGATACCATTATCCTTCCTCTGGTCGATGTATCCTTCGGCGTGGGAGCCGGAGCTTTTGAAGGGGACAAGAAGAATAACGGCGGCGGAGGTCTTGCCGGAAAGATGTCTCCCTGTGCAGTACTTGTGATCCAGAATGGAAGCACCAAACTTGTAAACGTAAAAAATCAGGATGGCCTTACCAAGGTTCTGGATATGGTGCCGGATTTTGTGAACCGTTTTGCGCCAGGTGCAGGCAATGCTGAGGATACAGACGGGAAAGAAGAGTAGTATTCCATTTAGATTTCATGCATATACTGTAATAAAAAACAGGAAATGAGCAGACAGGAGTGGGAAAGCTAACTGGTTTTATGCTGTTTTTTATTGGTGTGGGCATGGTTCTTGGTATTCTTATTACAGAGAATTTTATTGTGATCGCAATGGCAGTCATATGTCTGCTGTGCGGATATCATATGTTTTGCAGATAAGCGGGAAGTGTGCACTTGGCATACTTCCCGCTTGTGATTTATCTGTCTTAAAGATAAAAAAACAGCCCCCGCATTCTACGGGGGCATACGATATTACTTACGCTCTTTCAACTTTTCCGGATCTTAAACAAGAAGTACATACATACATTTTCTTTGCTCCGCCGGCAGTTGTTTTTACTCTGACGGATTTAACGTTAGATTTCCACATTTTGTTGGATCTTCTATGGGAATGACTCACATTGTTTCCGAAATGAGCTCCTTTATCGCAGATTGCACATTTAGCCATGAATAGCACCTCCTTTTATCAACAGTCACCATTTTAACAGATGAATTGCTCTTTTGCAAGCAAAAAAAGGAAATTTATCAAAAATTCTGCAAAGAGTTTTAAGGAAAATACCCTATACCTCCAGGAACAGGGCGGATCGTGGTGAAATTAAGCGTTGTGTTCTTGCAAGAAAAGCAATATATTTATACTATGAAGACTTGGAAATGCTGATTTTATGCCATTTCCGGATATGTAGGATGCTTTGAAAATAAAGTAATTTTCTATAAGACAAAACAAGTTGAACTCTATCATTGCGTAATCGTAAAAAAAAGGTTATAATAGTTTTATATAATTTAATCTGAATGAAACAATGGAGGTAACCATATGAATGGACGTATAGATTCCGGATTGGGTCAGATTGTAATTGATACGGATGTCATTGCGACTTATGCCGGCAGTGTGGCGGTAGAGTGTTTTGGCATCATCGGAATGGCAGCTATCAGTATGAAGGATGGCCTGGTCAAGCTTTTGCGTATTGACAGCCTGAAACATGGTATCAGTGTTAAGATCACGGATGATAACAAGATCCGGCTGAATTTTCATGTCATCGTAGCATATGGCGTGAATATCAGTACTATTGCGGACAATCTTGTCAACAATGTAAAATATAAAGTCGAAGCCTTTACAGGAATGGAGATTGAGAAAATCAACATTATGGTTGAGGGCGTACGTGCAATAGATTAGTTTTAGAGGAGGAACTTGTGGTGAATAACAAAACCATAGATGCTAAAATACTTTCCAGAATGTTTCTGTCCGGAGCAAAAAATCTGGAAGCGAAGAAAGAATGGATCAATGAACTGAATGTGTTTCCTGTACCTGACGGAGATACAGGAACCAATATGACGCTTACCATCATGTCTGCTGCTTCCGAAGTAGGTGCTCTTACAGATCCGGATATGGAATCCCTGGCAAAGGCAATTTCTTCCGGTTCCCTTCGTGGAGCCAGAGGTAATTCCGGTGTTATCCTGTCACAGCTTCTGCGTGGATTTACCAGAGGTGTGCGTAAACTTACGGATCTGGATGCACCTGCCATTGCCGCAGCTATGGAGCGAGGCGTTGAGACTGCATACAAGGCAGTTATGAAACCAAAAGAGGGAACCATTCTTACTGTAGCCAGAGCTGCAGCAGACAGAGCAGCAGAGCTTGCTGATGCGGCAGAAGATCTGGATGCTTTTTTCGACGGGATCTTTCAGCATGCAGAGGAAACTCTTGCCAGAACACCGGAGATGCTTCCGGTCCTGAAAGAAGCAGGTGTTGTGGATTCTGGTGGACAGGGACTTCTGGAAGTTTTCCGTGGTGCCATCGACGGATATCATGGAAAAGAAGTGGATTATTCCCAGTTTGAAACAGTAGCTCCTAAGATCACAAAAATTTCTCCTCAGGCAGAGGCAGACATTAAATTTGGATATTGTACAGAATTTATTATTCTTCTTGAAAAACCGCTTCCACAGGATGAGATCGACCGTTTCCGTGAATTTCTGGATTCCATCGGTGATTCCATTGTTTTGGTGGCTGATGATGAGATTGTCAAGGTACACGTGCACACCAATCATCCGGGACAGGCTTTTGAACGCGCACTCACGTATGGTCAGCTTTCCCGCATGAAGATTGACAATATGAGAGAAGAACATCAGGAAAAACTGATCAAAGATGCGGAAAAACTTGCAAAAGAACAGGCAGAAAACAAGGAACCTCCTAAGGATCATGGCTTTATTTCCGTATCCGTAGGCGAGGGACTTTCTCAGATTTTCCGTGAACTTGGCGTAGATTATCTGATCGAAGGCGGCCAGACTATGAATCCAAGTACCGAAGATATGCTCAATGCTATTGAGAAAGTAAATGCAAAAACAATTTATATTTTCCCGAATAACAAGAATATTATCCTTGCAGCAAATCAGGCGAGGGATCTGACTGAGGATAAGGAGATCATTGTAGTACCAACCAAGACAATCCCACAGGGAATTTCTGCAATGATCAGCTTTGTTCCGGAAAAAGGTGGCGAGGAGAATCTTGCTTCCATGACAGATGCTATATCCAGAGTAAAAACCGGACAGATTACTTATGCAGTTCGTGACACACGCATTGATGACAAGGAAATCCATGAGGGAGATATCATGGGAATCGGTGATGCAGGTATCCTTGCAGTAGGCAGGGATCGACTTCAGGTAGCAGAGGAGATGGTAGCAGAGATGGTTGACGAGGAATCTGAGATCATCAGTGTTTACTATGGTGAGGATGTATCGGAAGAAGATGCAGAGGCACTTTCTGATTCTCTTACTGAGAAATATCCGGAGTGCGAGGTTGAGCTGAACCAGGGCGGACAACCGATCTACTACTATCTGATTTCTGTAGAATAAAGAGTATAAAAAATGAATGAAAAGACACCTTTGCGTGAATTAAAAGGCGTGGGTGAGAAAACAGAGAAGCTTTTCCAGAAGATCGGGATCACGACTGCGGAAGAGCTTCTCCGTTATTATCCGCGGACTTACGATATATATGAGGAGCCTGTGGAGATTGCATCAGCAGAGGAGAACAAAACAGTCTCTATCCGTGCCACTATAGCAACAGGTATTTATATTAACCAGATACGCAATCTCCAGGTTCTGACAACAACTGTGGCAGATGCAAGCGGCCGATTACCGGTTGCCTGGTTCAATGCGCCTTATTTGAGGGGAACACTCAAAAAGGGCAGTGTGTTTATCCTCAGAGGAAAGATCATCAGAAAAAAAGGCCGTCCGCAGATGGAACATCCGGAGATTTTTACCCCGGCAGCTTATGAGGAGATCATTCACAGTATGCAGCCTGTATATGGTCTGACGAAAGGACTTTCCAACAAGATGATCACGAAGTTGGTCCATCAGATTTTGGATACAAGGCCTCTCCATGGGGAATATCTGCCGGAGGAGATACGGGAACGCTATCAGCTCGCAGATGCCAATTATGCGATCCGGACTATCCATTTTCCGAAAAATATGCAGGAGCTTCTCACAGCCAGGAAACGTCTGGTATTCGATGAATTTCTGCTTTTTGTGCTGGCAATACAGCTCTTGAAGGAGAAAACAGAAGAGGCTCCAAACACGTTTCCTATGAAACCAGTATGGACAACCGAGGAGATCATAGAAGGGCTTCCCTATGACCTGACCGGAGCCCAGAAGAATGTCTGGCATGAGATCGAACGGGATCTGAGCGGTCATAAGCTGATGTCCAGGCTTGTACAGGGGGATGTTGGTAGCGGCAAGACCGTGATCGCATTTTTAGCTATGGTACTTTCAGCAGAGAATGGATTTCAGAGTGCATTGATGGTACCGACAGAGGTTCTGGCAAATCAGCATTACGAAGGCTTTCTGAGGCTGATGGAAGAACAGAATATCGCTTCCTGCCATCCGGTGCTTCTGACAGGATCTACCACAGCCAGACAGAAGCGTGAGATCTATCAGAAGATTGCAGACGGTGAAGTGAATGTGATCATCGGAACTCATGCTCTGATCCAGGAAAAGGTGGAATATAAGAATCTGGGGCTTGTGATCACAGATGAGCAGCACAGATTCGGCGTTCGCCAGAGGGAAGCGCTGACGACCAGAGGAAATCCGCCTCATGTACTTGTTATGAGCGCAACCCCCATTCCCCGGACACTGGCGATCATTTTATACGGAGATCTGGATATTTCGATCATTGACGAGCTTCCTGCAAAAAGACTTCCGATCAAGAATTGCGTAGTAGGAACTTCCTACCGTCCCAAGGCGTATTCTTTTATTGAAAAGCAGGTGCAGATGGGAAGGCAGGCTTATGTGATCTGTCCTATGGTGGAAGAGAGCGAAGGCTTGGAGGCAGAGAATGTTACAGATTATGCCAGAAAGCTTCAGGAGGTCCTGCCGAGAGAGATCAGCGTAGAGATTCTTCACGGAAAGATGAAGCCAAAAGAGAAAAACAGGATCATGGAGGCTTTTGCTTCCGGCGAGATCCAGGTGCTGGTATCTACCACAGTTGTGGAGGTCGGAGTGAATGTGCCAAATGCTACCGTTATGATGGTAGAAAACGCAGAACGTTTCGGGCTTGCCCAGCTTCATCAGCTTCGGGGCCGTGTAGGGCGTGGAGAGCATCAGTCATACTGTATTTTTATCCAGGGAAATAATGAAGAAAATACTTCTAAACGCCTGAAGATCCTCAATGAATCCAATGATGGATTTTATATAGCCGGAGAAGATCTGAAGCTTCGGGGTCCAGGAGATCTTTTCGGTATCCGCCAGAGCGGACTGATGGAATTTAAGATTGGTGATATCTACAATGATGCCGGGATTTTGAAGAATGCAAGTGAAGCAGCCGGTGAGATCCTGGCACTGGATTTTGATCTTATCCTGCCTCAGCATGAGGCTTTAAAGGAACATCTCAAGGGGTATATGAGTGAAGAACTGGAAAATCTGGGGATCTAACCTTGCGTTCTTTCACAAAAAGTGATATCCTAAAATTCGAGAAAAGATTAACAAATCCCTTGTAAGGAGGCTATAAACATGGCTAGAACAAAGAAAGCTGCAACCAAGACAATCGTAAAAACGGCTTCAGTAAGCGAGACTCCTGCAAAATCTGTAGTAACCGCATCCGAAGAGAAAGCCGTTAAGGCTGAGACACCGAAGACAGACGATGCAAAAGCATCTGTAGAGACAAAAGTAGCTGAGAAGACAGCAGAGGTAAAACCTGTTGCTGAGAAACCAGTAGAAGAAAAAGCAGCAGAAGTAAAATCTGATGAAGAGAAAACAACAGCTGTAAAATCAGAAGAACCGGCTAAGAAAACAACTGCCAGGAAGACAACAACACGAAAAACTACTGCAGTTAAGAAAACAACAACCAGGACGGCTGCTAAGACAACAGCGACTAAAACAACACGAAAAACAGCAGCTAAGAAAGCTGAGCCAGTAACAGAAGTATATGTTCAGTACTGGGGCAAGGAGATACATACTTCAGAGGTTGCTGACAGGATCAAAAAGATCTGGACAGAGGACATGGGCAAAAAAGCCTCTGAACTGAAAGATCTCAAAATCTACATTAAACCGGAAGATAATGGTGCACATTATGTGATCAACGGAGATGTTACAGGATTTATCGGACTGTAAAAAGAGTCTCTGATAAAAAGTATATAAAAGAGTATGTAAGATGGCCTGCTATAGAGAAAATCTGTAGCAGGCTATTTCTTTTGTGTATTTGACCAAATGAGAATAGCATGATGACTGCAAAACTGTTTTCGGAGCATCAGCAGATGTAATCGGAAAGTACAGGAATTGCTGTAAATAAATATAGGATTTTAAGATTTTTGGATCTTATTATTTGTATAATGTGTGGATATGTTTATGAAATAAGATCTCTTTTTATATAAAATTAAAAGATGTTGTCTGGCAGTTTTTCAGTTCTGTCAGACAGCATCTTTTTTTGCATGAGCTTAGATCAACTCAGCATAGCAATAAAACTACCTGCGCGCACAGATTTAGTACTGCTGTCCGCCCTGGGAGTTGCCGGACATCTGCCGCTCCTGCGCCTCGATCATTTTTTTGACCATATATCCGCCTACGGATCCGTTCTGTTTGGAAGTCAGGTTTCCGTTGTATCCGTCTGTAAGCGGAACACCCAGCTCGTTTGCTACCTCATATTTGAAACGGTCAAGTGCGCCCTTTGCTTCCGGTACAACTGCTTTGTTAGAAGAAGTGTTACTTGGCATAATTCATTTCCTCCTTGGTTGTTGTTTGTTTTGATGTTACATTGCTAGTATATGAAATCCGTAAAATAATACACTGGCAGTTAAAGGAAATCAAAAATATAAAAAACAGAATGTATGGTTGCTTTTTTACAGGAACAGAAGTTATAATAATTTCTGCACAACATATAATATCTGTCAGACAAAAATAAGGGGGTCCCGTGAAAAAGAAACGTTATCCTACATACAAACGAAAATATAAACGAAAAAAACAGCCCATGCGAAAAATACTCACAGCTATTATTCTGTGTGTTATCCTTGCAGTATGTAATGGATGGATGCCGCCGCGGAGCCTGAAAGAGGTAAAAGATCAAAGCCGGATCTTCGGACAGGTATTTCTTACATATATAGAAGAAAATGCACAGATCCTCTGGGAAGATGTTTCGGAATCCGCTTCCGATGCAGTGGCAGGTTTGCTGAAACAATCCCAGGCGAAGCAAGGAGAGCAGACAGAATCTGTTTCTCTGGATCAGATTCCGGAATACAGCGACAGTCCATATGTGGAGATCAATGGAAATGTACCATCTTTTTCTGATGAAAAAAGCGCAGGACCTGCATACGAATTTTACAGTGAACTGGATTCTCTGGGACGCTGCGGTTATGCAGAATCCAAGATCACACCGGAGCTGATGCCTGATGAAGAGCGAGGAGCGATCGGAATGGTAAAGCCTACAGGATGGCATACTGTAAAATATGAAAATGTAGATGGCAGGTATCTGTATAATCGTTGCCATCTTATCGGGTATCAGCTGACTGGTGAGAATGCAAACAAGAAAAATCTTATCACAGGAACCCGATATCTCAATGTAACCGGAATGCTTCCTTTTGAAAATGAAGTTGCAGATTATGTGCACAGTACAGGAAATCCCTGTATGTATCGTGTGACTCCGTTTTTTAAGGGAGATGAACTGGTAGCCCGAGGTGTGGAAATGGAAGCCGAATCCGTTAAAGACCAGAAGATATCTTTCCATGTTTTCGTTTATAACATACAGCCGGGAATTGAAATTGATTATACTACAGGAAACAGCTGGGAAGAATAGGGTATATGAAGCAAAGTCGGAGAAAATAGTTACTGTTCACTCCGTTCTCAGCAACAGAAAATATTAATTTTCCATGAATTTATACGAATTAAATTGCACTTTTTTGGGCGTTATGCTAGAATCAGTTACAGAGTTATATGATTTTACCTATATAAAAGGGGAGAAAAGGGATGTAACCCAAGGGCAGAATGGAGAGGTGAATTATGAATTTAGGAATTATTGCGCATAACAGTAAGAAAGTTCTGATTGAAGACTTCTGTATTGCATACAAGAATATCCTTGCCAAACATGAAGTATATGCAACCGGAACAACAGGAAGAAGAATTGAGGAAGCAACCAGTCTTCACGTTCACAAGTTTCTTGCCGGAAGTATAGGCGGAGACAAGCAGTTTATGGAGATGGTAGAACGTCAGGATCTGGATATGGTGATCCTGTTTTATAACCCTGTCATGATGGACCCGGCAGAGCCGGATATCATGAGCATTGTCAAACGCTGCGACCAGTACAATATTCCGGTTGCTACAAATATTGCCACTGCGGAACTTCTGATCCTTGGACTGGCCCGCGGTGATCTGGATTGGAGATTAAATCTGAAATGAGAGTCATAGCAGGAAAAGCACGTAGATTAAACTTAAAAACCATTCCCGGAAATGAGACACGACCAACAACAGACCGTATTAAGGAAACTCTTTTTAACATTCTCCAGCCTGAAATACCTGGTTGTCGTTTTCTGGATCTGTTTTCCGGAAGCGGAGCGATCGGTATTGAAGCTCTGAGCCGTGGAGCCGAGTATGCTGTATTTGTTGAAAAAAATCCCAAAGCATGTACCTGTATCCGCGAAAATCTTTCATTTACAAAACTCACGGATGGTGGTAAACTGCTGAACATGGATGTGCTTCAGGCACTGCGTTCACTGGAAGGCGGAGAACCATTTGACTGTATTTTTATGGATGCACCATACGAACAGCATCTGGAACAACCAGTCCTTGAGTATCTGGCTGACAGCACTCTTGCAGATGAAAACACGCTGATCGTTGTGGAGGAAGATCTGCATACGGATTTTTCTTATGTAGAGGACCTTGGATATCGTCTGGTACGTTCCAAGGAATATAAAACCAACAAGCATGTTTTCCTAAAAAAATGAAAGAGAGATAGACATATGATAACAGCAGTATACCCGGGAAGCTTTGACCCGGCAACCTATGGCCATCTTGACATCATTAAGCGGGCAAGCATTTCATTTGACCGGGTTATAGTGGGAGTTTTGCATAATTCTGCAAAAAGTCCGTTGTTTTCTGTAGAAGAACGTGTTAAGATACTAACAAAGACGACAAAAGATATCCCGAATGTGGAGGTGAAAGCATTCGAGGGCCTGTCAGTGAACTTTGCCAGGGAGAATCATGCCCAGGTGATCGTTCGAGGGCTTCGTGCTGTCACGGATTTTGAATATGAACTGCAGATGGCCCAGACTAATCGTGTTCTGGCACCGGATGTGGACACCGTTTTTCTTACAACCAGTCTGGAATATGCATACTTAAGCTCCACGATCATGAAAGAAGTTGCTAATTTCGGAGGAAATCTGAGCAAATTCGCTCCACGTGAGATTACGGATGCAGTCGAAGAGAAATTGAAAAAAAGAGAAACAGAGAAATAAGGAGAGTGTATTATGAGCAGCAGAATTGAACAGATTATTCAGGAGATTGAAGAGTATGTGGACAGCTGTAAATTCCAGCCTCTTTCCACTACCAAGATCGTAGTGAACAAAGAAGAGATTGAGGAGTATTTACGTGAACTTCGTCTGAAAACTCCGGATGAGATCAAACGTTATCAGAAGATCATCAGCAATAAGGATGCGATCCTTGAGGATGCTCAGGCTAAAGCTGACAGTCTGATCGCAGATGCTCAGGCCAAAGCTCAGGAACTGGTTACACAGCATGAGATCATGCAGAAAGCATATGCACAGGCAAATGAGACCATAAATGCCGCAAACAAGCAGGCTCAGGAGATTCTTGATTCTGCAACACAGGATGCAAACAGCATTCGTCTCAGTGCGATCACATACACGGATGATATGATGGCTAATATCGGTTCTGTCCTGAACCAGACACTTGAAGATGCCGGTGGTAAATATAAAGCATTTATTGATGCTCTGCAGAGCTGCCTTGAGGTTGTTAATCATAATCGTCAGGAGCTTGCACCACAGACTGCTCAGGCAGCGGCAATCTCCAATACCTTCCAGGATGATGACAGTTCTTCTGTAACAAAAGAAGACGAAGATCTGTTAGACGATATCGGAGAAAACTAGGATCAGGAATATCACACTGGCGTTCAGACATTTTGAAATAGCGTAGGGGATCAGTGACAAACTGTTTTCCAATACGCTTTTTGTCTGAGCCATGACACAAAAGCCACCAAAAGAAGTCAGGATCATAGAAGCAAGGTATCTGCTTTTCCATGGCAGTGGTGCGTCGGCAATCTGTTCCAACCCGGTAGTTAGTTCCAGTGGTGCTGTGAGCAGCATACAGCTTTGTGCATGAAATGGCCAGTAAAATCTGATACAGGCGAGTATCAGTGAGAAGATGAGAATATAGCCCCCGAGACGTGTGATGGTTTCAAATCCGTCCATGATCGAGACATCCAGGATGGCTCCTGTGGAGTCCTGTTGGTATGTCTCTTTTTTTATCTTGTTTACGCAGACAGAGTCCACGGTATGCCCGCGATATACAACGAAACGGAAAAACAGCATACAAAAGAGATCTGCCGCCAGAAAAGTGAGGATCATCTGTACTGCTGATATCTTATTTTTCAAGAGTATGCCGGAAAGATAGGAAATGATAAATGCGGGACTTGCATTGCAGCTAAACGTAAGAAGATATTCCCCTTCTCTGCGGGAAATCTGCTGGTTTATGTACAGATCATGTGCCAGTTTAGCTCCCATAGGATATCCGCATAACAGACCCAGGATCAGAACATAGGCTCCAGCAGGTGAAAGCCCGAAAAACGTTTTCCAGAAGAAAGCAGATGGTTTCAGAAGCTTCCGGATATTTCCGGTTTTCAATAATGCTCCTGTCAGGATCAGAAATGGCAATAGAGTGGGAATCATGATATTCAACCACAATCCAAGGCCATTTTTTACTCCAGTAAGAGCTTCTTTTGGATGAAAAAGCAGAAAAAGCAACAGGCAGATATAGAAAAATATGATTATTTTTCGTTTCATAAAAACAGGTCCTTGCTTTTTTTACAGTATATGATTATTATAAAAGACAAATGAATTTATGAAGCAGAAGGAGGCAGAATTTATGCCAGTATTAGAAAATTGTGAACCAAAGAGAGTTTTTCATTATTTTGAAGAAATCTGCAAGATTCCTCATGGTTCCAGAAATACAAAACAGATCAGTGACTTCCTTGTGGAATTTGCGAAGGATCATGGATTCAGATACGTACAGGACGAGCTGAATAATGTAGTGATCTACAAGCCAGGCACACCAGGATATGAGAATTCTCCCACAGTGATCATCCAGGGCCACATGGATATGGTATGTGAAAAACGACCAGACGTAGATCATGATTTTACAAAAGATGGTTTGAACATCTCTGTAAAAGATGGTTATATCACAGCCAACGGAACAACTCTTGGCGGTGATGATGGTATTGCAGTTGCTTATGGCCTTGCCCTTCTTGACAGTACAGATATTCCACACCCTCCTCTTGAAGTGCTGCTCACTGTTGATGAGGAGATCGGTCTTCTTGGTGCAGTTGGTCTTGACTGCAGCGTGCTGAAAGGAAGAAGATTTATCAATCTGGATTCTGAAGCGGAGGGAAGTCTCTGGATCAGCTGTGCCGGCGGTCTTTCCGGTATCAGCCATATCCCTGTCCAGCGTGTAGAAGGAGAAGGAGAAAAGGTACAGGTCAAAGTCTGTGGACTTATGGGCGGACATTCCGGTGCCGAGATTGACAAGAACAGAGCGAATGCCAATAAACTTATGGGACGGTTTCTTTACGGACTTAAGAAAAAAGCGGAATATGCCCTTATTTCTCTTACAGGCGGACAGAAAGACAATGCCATTACAAGAGAGTGCACCGCAGAATTTCTTACGGATTCCGTTGCTGAGGTAAAAGCTTACGCAAAAGAGCTCCAGGAGCAGCTCCGTGAAGAATATACTGGTTCTGACGAAAACATTACTTTTGAAATAACAGAAAAGGGTACTGCAACAGCAGAGGTTCTTCATCCTACAAGTCAGGAAAAGATCGTATTTTATCTGCAGAATGTACCATTCGGAATCCAAAAAATGAGCGGAACCATCAAAGGCCTGGTGGAAACCTCCAGCAATATCGGTATCCTCCGTCTGGATAGGGACGAGCTTTTTGCAAGTTCCAGTGTAAGAAGCTCTGTAGACGCTGCATGCAGTGCATTATCTGATAAGATTAAATATCTTACAGAATTTCTTGGTGGTGACTATGAAGTACAGGGTGCATACCCGGCATGGGAGTACAGAAAGGAATCTCCATTACGAGATAAAATGGTTGCAGTTTTTGAGGAAATGTATGGCCATAAGCCTGAAGTCGTTGCGATCCACGCAGGCCTTGAATGTGGGCTTTTCTATAAAAAAATGGAAGGACTGGACTGTGTATCCCTTGGACCGGATATGAAGGATATCCATACATCCGAGGAGGTTCTCAGCATTGCTTCCACAGAAAGAGTATGGAACTATCTTGTACAGGTTCTCAAAAATCTGAAAGACTGATCCAGTTCGGAGTATGTTCGAACTTTTACCCTGGAGAAATGAAAGGTTTCTCCAGGGTATTTTTATGCCCTGATAAAAAATATTCATAAAATACAGAATTTTACATATATATAGATTTGTGGATGCATCACACAAAAAGGAAAATAATTCTATAATTTTTTAATAAAAAATTGATAAACAATCCCTTTTTTTTCAAAACATATGTTATAATAAAAAATGTATGCCGCTGTCACCAAAACAAAAAAGAGACTGACGGCAGATGATAAGGAGCGAGCAACATGGAAATACAGTTATGGCGAAGTATTTTGTGCCCTTACGAGCTGGCTGTCAAAGAACTGACAGTCAAGTTTAAACATATGATAGAAGAGTATCACGAAAATGATCGTTATTCTCCCATTGAACAAGTCAGTGGAAGAGTAAAAAGCGTTTCCAGTATCCTGGAGAAAATGCAGCGCAAAGATATTCCGATCGAACAGCTGGAAACAGAAATGGAAGATCTGGCAGGAGTACGGATCATTTGTCAGTTTGAAGAAGATATCGATACCGTTGCTGCGATCATCCGAAAAAGAACAGATATGGAAGTCAAAAGTGAAAAGAACTATCTGACGCATATCAAGCAGAGCGGTTACCGGAGCTATCACATGATCCTTTATTATACAGTGGAGACTATTAACGGGCCGAAACGGCTTCAGGTAGAAATACAGATCCGTACCATGGCAATGAATTTCTGGGCAACGATCGAACATTCCCTTCAGTATAAATACAAAGGTGATATGCCTCCTCATGTAGCAGAACGTCTTAGTAAAGCATCCGATGCGATCATTTCGCTGGATCATGAAATGTCTTCTGTGCGCAACGAGATCATGGATGCTCAGAATTCATCGCAGATGCAGTCCAATCTTGTAAAGGATATTCTGAATAATATTGAAAATCTCTACCGTGTTTCCAGTGAACGGGAAGTCAGCAAAATACAGGATGAGTTCCTGCGGGTATTCAAAACCAAGGATCTGCGTCAGCTGGAACGCTTCCACAGGCAGCTGGATATCATTGCGGAGGGTTATCGTGCCCAGGCAGTCCATCACAGCATATGAACACAGAGCAGACAGTACTAATACACTTACATACGAGGAATTATAAATGCAGGATTTTTTACCAGTTACAAGAGAAGATATGAAGTCAAGAGGCTGGGATGAATTGGATTTTGTCTACGTGACAGGAGATGCCTATGTGGATCATCCGTCTTTTGGATCTGCGATCATTGGACGTCTTCTGGAAAGCAGAGGATATCGTGTAGGCATGATCCCTCAGCCTGACTGGCGAAAGAAGGAGAGCATCCAGGTGTTCGGGGAACCGCGCCTGGGTTTTCTCGTTACAGCAGGAAACATGGATTCCATGGTGAATCATTATACGGTTTCCAGAAAGCACCGAAGCACAGATGCCTATTCTCCGGGAGGAAAAATGGGATTAAGACCGGACAGGGCTTCTGTTGTATACAGCAATCTGATCCGGCAGACCTATAAACATACGCCTGTCATTCTTGGCGGGATCGAAGCCAGTCTTCGAAGAATGGCACATTACGATTATTGGGAAAATAAGGTCAAGCACAGTATTCTGATCGATTCCGGTGCGGATCTGATCTCTTATGGAATGGGGGAACATTCCATCCTTGAGATCGCAGAAGCCCTGCAAAGCGGGATTCCGGTCCAGGAGATCACATATGTGGCAGGGACGGTTTTTAAAAGCCACGATATCAGCAGGGTTTACGATCCGGTGGTCCTTCCGTCATTTGAACAGGTACAGACCGATAAAAAAGCTTATGCGGACAGCTTTGCCATTCAGTACCGAAATACAGATCCATTTACAGCAAAGCCTCTGGCAGAGTCTTATGGGAACCGTGGATATGTGATACAGAATCCACCATCTCAGCCACTGACGCAGATGGAAATGGACGATGTTTACGATCTGCCTTATACAGGACGATATCATCCCATGTATCAGAAAGAGGGCGGGATTCCGGCACTGAAAGAGATCAAATTCAGTCTGACCAGCAACAGAGGATGCTTTGGAAGCTGTAATTTCTGTGCGCTGACCTTTCATCAGGGCCGTATCCTTCAGACGAGAAGTCACGATTCCATTCTGAAAGAAGCTGAAAAGATGACAGAGGATCCGGATTTTAAAGGTTATATCCATGATGTAGGAGGCCCCACGGCTGATTTCCGTTATCCTTCCTGCAAAAAGCAGCTGACAAAAGGAGTCTGCAAGGAGCGGCAGTGCCTGTTTCCTTCTCCGTGTAAGAATCTGACGGTAGACCACAAGGATTATCTTCAGCTTCTCAGAAAAGTCAGGAATATCCCCAAAGTCAAAAAAGTTTTTGTCCGTTCCGGCATTCGGTTTGATTATCTGATGGCAGACCCGGATAAAACTTTTCTTAATGAACTTGTGAAATATCACGTCAGCGGTCAGCTGCGAGTAGCACCGGAGCATGTTTCCGATGAAGTCCTGAAGTTTATGGGCAAGCCCAGGCACGAGGTTTATGAGGGCTTTCTGAAGGAATATGAAAAAGCAAATGCGCGGACTGGTAAACAGCAATATGCCGTTCCGTATTTCATGTCGTCCCATCCCGGGTGTACAATGAAGGAAGCCGTGAAACTTGCGGAATACGTCCGTGATCTCGGATTTACACCGGAGCAGGTTCAGGATTTTTATCCAACGCCATCAACACTTTCTACCTGTATGTATTACACAGGAATCCATCCGCTGACAGGCGAAAAGGTATATGTGCCAAAAAATCCACATGAAAAAGCAATACAGCGAGCACTGATGCAGTATAAAAATCCGGAAAATCGCGAACTTGTCCTGGAAGGACTTAAGATGACCGGACGTACGGATCTGGTCGGCTTTGGACCGAAATGTCTGATCCGCCCCAGAGAGCTTCATAAAAAGGCCAAAAAAACACAGACAAGGAGTTCGGCACATGAAAGATACCAGAAAAAGAAAAACAAAAAAAGGTGATTTCGGTTATTTTAACAGCGAAAAAAAACGAAGACTCCTGATCACCGCAGGATTATTTTCGCTTCCACTGCTCATTTTCTTTGTGGCGTGGGCCGTCAACGGAACAAGAATGACAGTCTGGACGGTTCTGACCGTAGTAGGCTGTCTGCCAGGCTGTAAATCCATGGTAAGCCTGATCATGATCCTGTTACGTCATCCTATGGATGAAAAGATCTATAAAGAGATCTGCGAACATGCAGGAGATCTGGTCATGTCCTATGAAATGTACATGACTTTTTATGAGAAAAGCGGTTACCTGGACGCTGTTGCCGTGTGCGGAAATACAGTAGTAGGTTATACCAGTGATCCAAAAGCAGATATCACCTACCTTGCAGAACAGTCACAGAAAATCATCCGTAAAAACGGATATAAAGTGGATGTAAAGATCCTGAAGGACCTGAAGCCCTATCTGGAACGTCTGGATTCCATGAATGAGCACAAAGAATCTCTGAGAAACGGGATTAAATTCACACCGGATGAACGATACCCGGATCTTTCCAGAGAAGAACTGATCAAACATACGATCCTGGCAATCTGTCTGTAGGAGCATTATATAATGAAAGAATTTATCATTAACGAAAACGAGGCCGGACAGCGTTTTGACAAATATCTGGCCAAGCTTCTCCGTGAAGCTCCAAAGAGCTTTTTCTACAAAATGATGAGGAAAAAAAATATCACGCTCAATGGAAAAAAAGCCACCGGGAATGAAAAGCTGTTTTCAGGAGATCATGTAAAACTGTTTTTAAGTGATGAAACATTTGAAAAATTCAGCGGAAATGATTCTGCTCCACGGGCACATTATGCTCTGGATATCATTTACGAGGATGAAAATATCCTGTTGATCGACAAACCGGCAGGAATGCTTTCTCAGCCTGCTGATGACGGAACCCCTTCACTGGTAGAATATCTGACCGGCTATCTTCTGAAAAATGGCTCTCTTACAGAGAATGATCTGAGAACCTTTCGTCCTTCCGTATGCAACCGCCTTGACCGCAATACCAGCGGACTTATAGCGGCAGGCAAAAGCCTTTCCGGTCTGCAGGAACTTTCAGGGATGTTCAAGTCCAGGGAACTTCATAAATATTACCTCTGTCTTGTGGAGGGAGTTTTAAAAGAAGAAAGATATATCAAAGGTTATCTGGCAAAAGATAAAAAAAGCAACAAAGTAACCATCTATAAACAAGAGAAAGAAAATGCCCTGCCAGTGGAAACAAAGTATTATCCGTTGGGTACCAATGGAACCCGTACCCTTCTTAAGGTTGAACTGATCACAGGACGTGCCCATCAGATTCGTGCCCACCTTGCTTCGGAGGGACATTCGATTGTTGGTGATCCCAAATATGGAAAAGCCGATAAAAAACTGAAAGGACAGCTGCTTCATTCTTTTCGAATGGAGTTTCCATCTATGAAAGGAAGCCTGTCATATTTATCCGGGAAGGTCTTTACGGCACCGCTTCCGGAAATCTTTCTCAGAACACTAAAAGAGGAAAAGTTGGAGGAGAGTTATTATGAAAATCTGGAATGAAATATGGGATTACGTCAAGATGATCATCATCGTGGTAGTTGTAGTCCTGGTTATCAACAATGTAGTACTGATCAATGCAAAGATCCCGTCAGAATCTATGGAAAATACCATTATGACCGGGGATCGTATCTTTGGCTATCGTCTGGCCTATGGTCTGAATATGGATGTATTTGGCCACGAGATCTCAAAAAAATGGAAAGATCCGGAACGCTTTGACATTGTGATCTTCAAATATCCGGATGATGAGTCCCAACTGTTCATCAAACGTATCATCGGTCTTCCAGGAGATAAAGTAGAGATTAAAGATGGTAAAGTTTATATCAATGATTCAGAGACACCTCTGGATGATTCCTTTGTGCCGGAAACTCCTCTTGGAAGCTTCGGACCATACGAAGTACCGGAAAACTGTTACTTTATGATGGGAGACAACCGTAACAATTCCAAGGATTCCCGATACTGGCAGAATACATATGTACAGTTTGATCAGATCGTCGGAAAAGCGGAGATCCGTTATTTCCCATCCATCAAACTTCTAAATTAAAGGACAGACTTTATGGCAACATGGAACAGCAGAGGACTTCGTGGTTCTACTCTGGAGGAACTTATCAATCGTACCAATGAGCAGTACAGGGAAAAGGGACTGGCCCTCATCCAGAAAATTCCGACCCCTATCACTCCGGTTAAAATGGATAAAACCTCCCGGCATATCACGCTGGCATATTTTGAACAGAAAAGTACCGTAGATTATATCGGAGCAGTACAGGGAATCCCTGTCTGCTTCGATGCAAAAGAATGCTGTGTAAAAACTTTTCCCCTTGCGAACATTCATCCTCATCAGGTAGCATTTATGGATGAGTTTGAAAAGCAGAAGGGGATTGCTTTTTTTCTGATCTATTTCAGCGCAGATAATGTTTTTTATTATCTTACCCTTCGTAAGCTGAAGGAATTCTGGAAAAGGATGGAAGACGGCGGACGAAAAAGTTTTCGTCGGGAAGAGCTGGACCAGGAATTTTATCTTTCCGGAAAAAATGGATTTCTGGTTCCTTATCTGGAAGGAATCCAGAAAGATCTGCAATTACGGGATTGACTTTTGGAAAGGTTTCCTATATAATCAAATTTAAGTTTTTCTGTGGTAGCATGGTAGCGAATTAAAGTGAAGCGCAGGAAATCTCAAAACGTGTTACGGAGGAAATAAACATGCAGCGTATTTTTCATACACCTGAAGGTGTGCGGGACATTTATGGAGAGGAATGCAGCCGCAAAAAACGGCTCCAGAAGGAGCTCCACCAGGTGTTTTCAAGATATGGATATGAAGATATAGAAACACCGGGATTTGAGTATTTTGAAGTGTTCAGCAATGAAGTAGGAACGATTCCATCCAAGGACTTATATAAATTTTTTGACAGAGAGGGAAACACACTTGTTCTCAGACCTGACTTTACACCGTCTGTTTCCAGAGCATGTGCAACTTATTTTGATCCGGAAAAGGGACCTGTAAGACTTTGTTATACCGGAAATACATTTATCAACAATTCCAGTTACAGAGGTCAGATGAAAGAAAATACTCAGATGGGTGTTGAACATATGGGAGATGATTCTGCAGCAGCAGATGCTGAAATTCTTGCTATGACCGTGGAGTGTCTGAAGGCAGCAGGACTTACCGAATTCCAGGTTAGCGTAGGCCAGGTAGATTATTATAAATCCCTGCTTGCAGAGGCAGATCTGGGGCCAGAGATAGAAGAGCATCTTCGTGAGCTGATCTCTCAGAAGAATTATTTTGGTGTGGAAGAACTTCTTAAGGGACAGAATTTAGGCGATAACCTTTCCAAGGCTTTTGCTGAACTGCCTCAGATGTTCGGTTCAGCAGAAGTGCTGGAAAAAGCAAAAAAACTCACCTCCAATCCGGAGGCACTTTCTGCAGTAAAACGACTGGAAGAAATTTATGAGATCCTGAAAGTATACGGCTGTGAGAAATACATTGCTTTTGATTTTGGAATGCTCAGTAAGTTCCGTTATTATACAGGGATCATTTTCCAGGCCTATACATATGGAACCGGTGAACCTCTGATCAAAGGCGGACGATACAACGAATTGATGAAACATTTCGGAAAACCGGCTTCTTCCATTGGATTTGCCATTGTGGTCGATAACCTGATGCTCGCGCTTTCCAGACAGAAACTGACTGTTCCGGCCGGTGATAAGACCATTGTGATCACCTATGATCCGGAAAATCTGAAAAAAGCGATCCAGGAAGCAATGGAGCTTCGAAACGAAGGTAAAAAAGTGGCATTGTGCCCGACAAAGGAGGAGCAGGACTGATGAGATATCTTACATTTGCCCTCACAAAAGGGCGTCTGGCCAGCAAAACACTGGATATGTTTGAGAAGATCGGTATTACATGTGAGGAGATGCGTGACAAAGATTCCCGAAAGCTGATCTTTACCAACGAGGAACTGAAGCTGAAGTTTTTCCTTGCAAAAGGTCCGGATGTGCCGACTTATGTAGAGTATGGTGCAGCAGATATCGGTATCGTAGGTAAGGATACCATTCTGGAAGAAGGAAGAAAGCTATATGAGGTTATGGATCTTGGATTTGGAGCATGTCGCATGTGCGTATGCGGCCCTGAAAGCGCCAGGGAAGTTCTGAATAACAATCAGCTGATCCGTGTAGCTACAAAATATCCAAATATTGCAAAGGATTACTTCTATAACAAAAAGCATCAGACTGTGGAAATCATTAAGCTGAACGGTTCCATTGAGCTTGCACCGATCGTAGGACTTTCCGAGGTTATCGTGGATATCGTGGAAACCGGAAGCACCCTTCGTGAGAATGGCCTGAAGGTGCTGGAAGAAGTCTGCCCGCTGTCTGCACGTATGGTAGTCAATCAGGTCAGCATGAAAATGGAAGATGAACGGATCCGCAAACTGATCACGGAACTTCGAGGTGTGATCAAATAAACTGAGCAACAGATGAACCTCCAAAATACAGAAAGAAGGCAGAATTTATTATGCGTAAGGTAAAACTCACCAAAGAATCTACAAAAGATATTCTGGAAACTCTCTTAAAAAGAAGCCCTAATAATTATGGAAAATACGAGGATGCAGTAGCAAATATACTTGCCAAAGTAAAAGCAGAGGGAGATACCGCGTTATTTGCATTTACCAGAGAATTTGATAAAGTCGAAGTGACAGGGGATACGATCCGTGTAACACCGGAGGAGATCGAGGAAGCATACAAGCTGGTAGATCCTTCCCTGATCGATGTGATCAAAAAAGCACTGGTGAATATCCGCAGCTATCACGAAAAGCAGCTTCAGAACAGCTGGTTCACAAGCACAACAGACGGAACCATGCTTGGTCAGAAGGTAACCGCTCTGAACTGTGTAGGTGTTTACGTTCCCGGTGGAAAGGCTGTATATCCGTCTTCCGTGCTGATGAATATCGTTCCTGCAAAAGTTGCCGGTGTTGACCGTATTGTAATGACAACACCTCCTGGAAAAGACGGAAAAGTAAATCCAAGCACACTTGTTGCCGCCAACGAAGCCGGTGCAGATGAAATCTATAAAGTGGGTGGTGCACAGGCCATCGGAGCACTTGCATATGGAACCGAGAGTATTCCAAAGGTTGACAAAATCGTAGGACCCGGAAATATTTTTGTTGCGCTTGCAAAAAAGGCAGTTTATGGATACGTAAGCATTGATTCTATCGCCGGCCCAAGCGAGATTCTCGTTCTTGCAGATGAGACTGCAAATCCTCGTTATATTGCAGCAGATCTTCTTTCTCAGGCAGAGCATGATGAGATGGCATCTGCGATCCTGATCACAACAAATGAGGAATTTGCAGATCAGGTAGATAAAGAAGTCAGAGGTTTTGTTGAGGTACTTTCCAGGAAAGCCATTATCGAGAAATCCCTGGAGAACTTTGGTTATATCCTGATCGCAGAAGATATGGACGAGGCCATTGAGGCTGCCAATGAAATTGCTTCTGAACATATGGAGATCGTCACAAAGAATCCTTTTGAAGATATGATGAAGGTGCGAAATGCAGGTGCGATCTTTATCGGAGAGCACAGCTCTGAACCACTTGGAGATTATTTTGCAGGACCAAACCATGTGCTTCCTACCAATGGGACTGCCAAATTTTTCTCCGCACTTTCTGTAGATGATTTTATCAAAAAATCCAGTATTGTATATTATTCAAGAGAAGCACTCCGAAAGATCCACAAGGACATTATCCAGTTTGCCACATCGGAACAGCTGACTGCACACGCAAATTCCATTGCAGTCCGTTTTGAGGAAGAGGACAAGGAGGATGAATAATGGCAAGAGAAGCACTGATCGAAAGAAACACAAAAGAAACACAGATACGTCTGCAGCTGAACATTGATGGAACGGGAAGTTCCGATATTGATACAGGTATTGGCTTTTTTGACCATATGATGGACGGTTTTACGCGACATGGACTGTATGATCTTACGCTGAGAGTCCACGGTGATCTGAATGTAGATGATCATCACACCATTGAAGATACAGGAATCGTCCTTGGAAACGCTATCCGCGAGGCAGTTGGCGACAAAAAAGGAATCAAACGTTACGGCAGCTGTATCCTTCCTATGGATGAAGTGCTTGTACTCTGCGCAGTAGATCTTTCCGGAAGACCTTATCTTGGATGGGATGCAGAGTTTTCTACAGAAAAAATAGGAGATATGGCTACAGAGATGGTAAAGGAATTCTTTTATGCAGTATCCTATTCCGCTGCAATGAATCTTCACATCAAGATTCTTTCCGGTGGAAACAGCCATCATGTGGCAGAGGCCATGTTTAAAAGCTTTGCAAAAGCCCTTGATGCAGCAACGCAGTACGATTCCCGGATCACAGACGTGCTTTCTACCAAGGGAAGCCTCTGATACAGAAGGAGACCACTTATGAACAAACAGTTGATCCCATGTCTTTATCTTCATTCAGAAAAGGCGGTAACAGGATTTGGACAGAGAAATCTTTTCGGAGACGGAAATGTAGAAACACTTGCAAAATTTTACGGTGACAATGGGGCAGATGAGCTTCTGGTATTTGACTTTTCTTCCACAGATGCGGAGCATGACCGTGCGATCGGAAAAATCCGTGATATCTGTCAGGCATCTGAGATCCCGGTTATCGCAGCGGGAAATATCAAACGTATGGAAGATGTAAAAAAGCTGATCTATGCGGGATGTGCCAAAGTTGTACTGAATTTTTCGAAAGAGAATAATATCAAGCTTCTGGAAGAAGTATCCCGGCGCTTTGGAAAAGAGCGTATGATGATCAGCATCTCTGATCTGAGAGAATTCACAGAAAATCAGGATCTGATCGAAAAATATGCAGACACTGTTCTGGCTCTGGACACTGTCGAAAATGAAATCGCAGAGATTTCTCAGATTTCCATTGTTCTTCATACCGATGAAAACAGATCTGAGAATGTTCTGAAGCTTTTAGGAGAAGCAGCTGTGTCCGGACTTTGCGGTGCTTATGTAAGCAGTCTTGAAAATGATCTGCATACATTTAAGGAAACCTGCGAAGAAGCCAGAATTCCGGTAAACACATATAAAAGTAATATTGCATGGTCGGATTTTAAATTAAACAGTGACGGAATGGTTCCGGTTATTGTCCAGGATTACCGGACGGATGAAGTACTGATGCTGGCCTATATGAATGAGCTTGCTTTTAACACAACATTGAAGCTGGGAAAAATGACATACTGGAGCCGCAGCCGGAATGAGCTCTGGACCAAAGGGCTGACATCCGGACATGTACAGTATGTAAAGGCTCTTACTATTGACTGTGATAATGATACGATCCTTGCCAAAGTGGAGCAGGTTGGAGCAGCCTGCCATACAGGAAACCGTACCTGTTTCTTCAAACCTCTGATGAAAAAAGAGTACGATGATACCAATCCACTTCACGTGTTCCAGAATGTGTATGATGTGATCACTGACCGAAAAGAGCATCCAAAGGAAGGTTCCTATACTAATTATCTTTTTGATAAAGGAATCGACAAGATTTTGAAAAAAGTCGGTGAAGAATGCACAGAGATCGTCATTGCAGCCAAAAATCCGGATAAAGAAGAGATTAAATACGAAATTTCAGATTTTCTTTATCATATGATGGTACTCATGGTGGAAAAAGGAGTCAGCTGGGAGGAAATCACCAGGGAACTGGCGAAAAGATAAATCATATATCATTCAGGAAAAAAGCTTCTGTACACCGGGTCAGAAAAACGGTTACGGAAGTTTTTTTCTGTATTCCCGGAATCCTAAAAAGAATATATACAATTTCGGTTAGGCATGATATACTTATCGTCAAAAGTGCGGAAATATAAAAAAGGAAAAGGGAAACAATCAATGATCAAAATTGATGACTGGATGATTGAAAAAGGAGAGAAGGCACAGGGAAAAATTAAGATCTCAGGAAATGGCATGGCAATGCCGGCAACTGTGATATGCGGAGTGGAAGACGGACCGACGGTCCTGATCACGGCAGGAATACACAGTGCGGAGTATGTGGGAATCCAGGCAGCAATGGAACTTGCAAAAGAATTTCAGCCGGAAGAACTGAAGGGAAATGTGATCATCGTTCCCCTGGTCAATGTCAGCGGCTTTGAGCATCGCACCATGAGTCTGGTCTATGAGGATGGCAAGAACCTGAACCGCGTTTTCCCCGGAGATCCTGAGGGAACGGCTGCAGATCGCATTGCCTATACTATAGTAACGAAACTTTTTTCTATAGCAGATTATTATATCGACCTGCATAGCGGAGATGGTTTCGAACAACTTCATCCCTATGTTTATTATGTAGGGGTTGTAGATGAAAAAACAGCAGAGAAGTCATTACATATGGCACGGCATATCGGCGTAAAATATGTAGTCCGTTCCACAACCGCCACAGGTGGCGCCTATAATTATGCTTCTTCTCTTGGAATTCCAAGTATTCTTATCGAAAGAGGCGGACACAGCTACTGGACCTGGGAGGAAGTAGAACAGGATAAAAGAGACGTCCGTCACCTTGTTTTTCATCTCCAGGGAAAGACGTGTCATGGTCTGAAGCATTACCGTCAGATGCTTCTTGAAAATGTAGTCTATGAATATGCGCCGTATACCGGATGCTGGTATCCATCCAAGAAGCCTGGAGAGTACTTCTTTAAGGGGGAAGAACTGGGTGAACTGAGAGATTACTATGGAAATTTACTTTACACGTCTATTGCAACTGAAAACGGAGTCGTACTTTATCAGACAGCCAGCCTGAATATCATTGAAGACGGACCGATGATCGCATATGCGGCGATCACAGATACTCTGACCTGATAGTAAACAATCTTTTCAGAACGCTTCTGTCTGAAAACATATTGAAACAGTAAGAAAACCGGGTTTTACCATTTGCTATTCTATTTGTAAAAACAGCGAGGTAAAATCCGTGTTTTTTTAGCAGATCAGATAAATTTAATTGTCAAATCCCCAATGGGGGATATATACAGTTCAAGCATCTTTAACAAAATTTATGAGTTTTCAAAAAATATAACATTTTTCCATAGACATAAACTATAGTTTTATCGTATAATATTCAAGTAATTTAACAGCATTTGCTGATTTTCACATCAGCCGTTGTAAGTTCCGAGAGGATTAATAGGGAAACCGGTGTAAATCCGGTACGATCCCGTCACTGTAAGGGGGAATCCTCAGACAAAATACCACTGGTCGAGTGCGTGAGAAATAGACCGGGAAGGTGTCTGAGGGTAAGGATCCTAAGTCAGGAGACCTGCTTGCAATTGTTTTAAAATGATTCTTACGGAAGATAGGAAGCATATTTTTTTATGTGCCCGTATTTCATCGCGGGCTTTTTTCGTGCAAATTTCTAAAATTCCATGCATGTTCTGCATAATAAGAATCCAGTAGTTTTTTTATCTAACTCAATTAAAACGGCAATGTTAAAATCGCATCAAATGAGGAAAGGAGTAAAACGTGACAAAGAAACAAATAGGAAAAAGATTTCTCCAGATCATCATTGTATTATTTGGAATCAGCTTTTTCACATTTGGACTGACCTACCTGTCACCTGGTGATCCTGCGGAGATCATGCTGACAGAATGTGGTAATCTTCCGACACCGGAGCTTCTGGAACAAACAAGACATGAGCTTGGCCTTGATCAGCCCTTTCTCGTGCAGTATGGTTCCTGGCTGAAGGGTGTTGTTACAGGAGATATGGGACAGTCCTATTCTTTCAAAATGCCGGTAACGGATAAACTGGTATCCTGTTTCTGGCCAACGCTGAGGATGTCTTTGCTGGCACTTTTGATGATGGTCATTATTTCCATACCGCTTGGAATCCTGGCCGCTGTATATCAGAACAAATTCCCGGATTATTTTGTGAGAGGAATTACCTTTGTGGGAGTATCTGTTCCAAGCTTCTGGCTGGGCCTGATCCTTCTCAGTATCTTTGGTGTTCAGCTTCGCTGGATCAATGTAGCAGGAGGAAGTACGGATTTCAAGTCTATGATCCTTCCGGCACTGACTCTTGCACTTGCCATGTCTGCGAAATATACCCGCCAGGTAAGAAGTGCGGTGCTGGAGGAGCTTCACCAGGATTATGTGACCGGTGCAAGAATGCGTGGAATCAAAGAAAGCGTGATCCTTTGGAAACACGTTCTTCCTAATGTAATGCTTCCGCTGGTAACACTGCTGGGTCTTTCCCTTGGAAGCCTCCTTGGAGGTACCGCAGTTGTAGAGATCATTTACAACTGGCCTGGTATGGGAAATATGGCAGTAAAGGCAATTTCCTGTCGTGACTATCCTCTTGTACAGGGCTATGTACTCTGGATCGCGATCCTGTACATGTGCATCAACCTGCTTGTGGATCTGTCCTACACTTATCTCGATCCAAGACTTAAGGAGGATAGATAATTGAAAAAGGTATTACGAGTATTTAAAGAAAATAAACAGTTCACTCTTTTCTTCATTCTGGGCCTGGTGGTAATTGGCGTTGCGATCTTCGCACCGCAGCTTGCGCCATATGATCCGCTGAATGCAGTTATGACTGAATCACTGCAGGAGCCGAGTTCCGCTCATCCGTTCGGAACGGATAAACTTGGACGAGATCTTCTTTCCCGTGTTATTTTCGGAACAAGAACTTCCCTGATCATGACATTATGTCTGGTTGCGGTGATTTTTGTGATCGGTACATTTTTAGGAGTTATTGCCGGATATTTCGGTGGCGTTGTGGACGCGGTGATCATGCGTATCGCAGATATGATGATCTCTTTCCCCGGCCTTGTACTGGCCATCGCCATTGCCGGTATGCTGGGACCAAACCTGGTAAATGCCGTTATCTCCATCGCGGCTGTAAGCTGGACGAAGTATGCCCGCCTTGCAAGAAGTATGGTTTTGAAAGTCAAGAAGAGTCTTTATATAGAAGCTGCAGTGGTAAACGGAACAAAGACCTGGAAAATTCTTCTTGTACACGTTCTTCCGAACATGGTAACCCAGATGGTGGTAACTGCGGCAGCAGATATCGGAACCATGATGCTGGAGCTGGCTTCTCTTTCTTTCCTGGGATTTGGTGCAACTGCGCCGACACCGGAGTGGGGACTGATGCTGAATGAAGGAAGAACCTACATGGCAAAAGCGCCATGGCTTATGATCTACCCTGGTATTGCGATCGTGATCTGTGTTGTTGTTTTCAATATGCTTGGAGACAGCATCCGTGATGTACTGGATCCGCGCCAGGATTAAAAAACGTTTCTGTAACAAACCAACACCAATAATCAGTATATTTATCTTTAGGAGGATGAAATGAGAAATAACGTAGTTAAAAAAGTGCTGGCTGCTACACTTGCATGTATGATGACTTTTTCTATGACAACAGTGGCTCAGGCAAAGGGCGATAAGAGCAGTGATAAGGAAATCACGATTGGAGTAACAAGCTTTGCAGATACACTTGAGCCGACAGAGCAGTATTTCAGCTGGGTTGTATCCCGTTATGCGATCGGTGAGTGCCTTACAAAATTCGATGAGAACGGTGATATCGTTCCATGTCTTGCAGAAGAGTGGGACAACAGTGAAGATGGAAAAACATGGACATTCAAGATCCGTGAGGGTGTAAAATTCTCCAACGGCGATGATATGACACCGGAGATGGTAAAAGCTTCCATCGAGCGTACAGCTGAGAAGAGCGACCGTGTTCCGGAGTTCTTTGACCTTGATAGTATTGAAGTTGACGGACAGAACCTGATCTTCCACCTGAACAGAGCAAACGCAAACATGGCCGGATGCCTTGCAGACCCGCTGTTTCTGATCGTTGATACAAATGTTGATGATTCCACATTTGCAATGGAAGGACCGATCTGTACAGGACCTTATGCAGTAGAGTCTTTCAGCCCGACAGACTCCTGCGTTGTAGTAAAGAATGAGAACTACTGGGATGGCGAAGTTCCGCTTGACAGAGTTACTCTGAAATGTGTCGATGACCAGACAACACGTTCCATGGCTCTTCAGACAGGCGAGATCGATATCGCTTACAACCTGAAAACAGAGAACCTGGTTGAGTTTGAGGGAAATGACAATTACGACATCCAGGAGCTTCAGTCTCTTCGTTCTACTTATGCATTCATGAACCAGAATGAGGATCATGCACTCAGCGACAAGGCACTTCGTCAGGCACTTCTCCGTGGACTTGACAAAGAGACATACTGCAACACTCTTCTTGAGGGTGGTGCAACAGCTGGTAAAGCACCGGTTCCGCCAACACTTGACTTTGGATTTGATGATCTCAACGATGAAAACTCTTACGATCCGGACAGCGCTAAAAAGATCCTCGAGGATGCTGGATACAAAGATGTTGATGGCGACGGATATGTAGAGACTCCGGACGGAGATCCGCTTGTTCTTGATTTTGTTATCTACACAAGCCGTGCAGAGCTTGGTGTATACGCACAGGCAGCACAGGCCAGCCTGAAAGAGATCGGTATCAACGTAAACCTGAATACAGTAAGTTATGAGACACTTCTTGACATGAGAGATTCCGGACAGTATGACCTTCTTATCTGGAACGTACTGGTTGCCAACACCGGTGACCCGGAGAACTACTTAAGAGAGAACTGGTACAGCTCTTCTGCAAACAACACTGCAGGATATAACAATCCGGATGTAGATAAGCTTCTTGATGAGCTTGCTCAGACATTTGATGAGGATAAGAGAAAAGATCTCATCGTTGACATCCAGCAGGATATCATGGACGATGCAGCAACTGTATTCTTCGGATATGAGACAACTTACCTCTTCTCCAATAAGAAGGTAACTGGCGTTAAGATGTATCCGATGGACTACTACTGGCTGACAAAGGATATCACTCTTGCCGAGTAAAGGAGCGTTTATTTATGCTTGAAATCAAGGATCTTTCCGTTCAGTACGGAAAGCAGGCACCTATCATTGAGCATTTCAATCTTTCCATGAAGAAAGGTGAGATCATCAGTGTAGTAGGAGAGAGTGGAAGTGGAAAAACAACTGTTATCCGTGCTGTTCTCGGCGCACTTGCCGGGGGCGGCCGGGTAAGTGCCGGTGATATCCAGTTCAACGGAAAATCTCTGCTTTCCAATACAAAGGATGAATGGAGAAAATTAAGAGGTACCCGTATTTCCATGATCTTCCAGGACTGCGGTGGAACCTTAAACCCGATTCGTAAGATCGGCAGTCAGTATGTGGAATATATTTGCACACATACCGATGTATCCAAAGCGGAAGCATGGAAAAAAGGATGCTCCATGCTTCAGAAAATGCGTCTTCCTGATGCAGAAAACATTATGAAAAGCTATCCGCACCAGCTTTCCGGTGGTATGCGCCAGCGAGTTGGTATCGCCATGGCTATGACATTTAACCCGGAACTTCTTCTGGCAGATGAGCCGACCAGTGCTCTGGACGTTACTACACAGGCTCAGATCGTACGCCAGATGATGGAACTCCGTGATGATTTCGGAACGGGTATCATCATCGTTACCCATAACATCGGTGTTGCAGCCTATATGGCTGACCAGCTGGTAGTTATGCAGCATGGAAAAGTTGTGGATCAGGGAACCCGTGATGAAGTTATGAATCACCCGACCAGTGACTATACTAAGAAACTGCTGGCTGCAGTGCCGGAAATGGAGGGACAGCGTTATGTTTAATGAATCTGATATCGTACTTAGTGCGAAGCATATCGTAAAGCAGTTCCCGGCTTCCGGCGGCAGAACCTTAACAGCCTGCAACGATGTAAACTTAAATGTATATAAAGGAAAAACTCTGGGAATCGTAGGAGAGAGTGGCTGCGGTAAATCAACATTTGTCCGTATGGTCATTTCTCTTGACAAGCCGACCAGCGGTGAGATCCTTTACCATGGAAAAAATCTTGCAGATCTTTCCAAAAAGGAAACCTGGCTGAACCGTCAGAACATGCAGATGGTATTCCAGGATCCGCTTGCTTCTTTTGATCCGAAAATGAAGATCGTGGACATTCTTACAGAGCCACTGATCAATTATGGGAAACTGAAAAAAAGTGAAAAAGAAGCCAAGGCCAGAGAACTTCTGGAGATGGTAGAGCTTCCTGGAGATTTTGTAGACCGTTATCCCCATAACATGAGTGGTGGTCAGAGACAGCGTATCAGTATTGCACGTGCACTTTCTCTGGAACCGGAGATTCTGGTATGTGATGAGGCTACATCTGCACTGGATGTTTCTGTACAGGAATCCGTGATCCAGCTTCTTGTGCGCCTTCAGAAAGAAAAGAATATCAGTATGCTGTTTATCTGTCATGACCTGGCGCTGATTCGTTCTTTTGCTCATCAGATCGCAGTTATGTATCTTGGAAATATTGTAGAGGTAATTCCTGGGGAGGATGTTGCGAAAAACTCTCTCCATCCGTATACACAGGCACTTCTGGGAGCACAGTTTTCCATTCATATGGATCAGCACAAAAAGATCGAGAGTATTGAGAGTGAGGCACCAAGTCCTCTGGACGTTCCTCACGGATGCCCGTTCCAGAACCGCTGTGAGCATTGCATGGAAAAATGTAAAACAACAAGGCCTGTACTTAAGGAAATGGAAGCAGGACATGAAGTTGCCTGCCATTATGTAACTGAGAAATAAAGAAAGGCAAAAAACAGTATGACATTTAAAAACTTAAAAATATTAGGCATTCTGCTGTTGATGCTTGCTGTTTTTGCTGTCAGCGGAAAAAAAGTTTCTGCTGCTGTGGAAGACGGAGATCTTCAGTATACGATCGGTGTTGTAGTATATAATCAGGATAGCCCGGAAATGAACATGTTTATGAGCTATTACAGGGATTATATCCAGCAGGGATTCCCAGTGAAGTTCTATTTTTCAGGAAGCATCAATTCCGCAGAGGATGAGATTGATTTCATTCGTGCAATGAAACTGCAGGGCGTAAGCGGAATCATCTCCTTCTATGGTCAGGATATTCAGAAGATTGTAGAAGCCTGCGATGAAGAAGAGATGTACTATGTTCTTGGTTCCGGAAGCATCAGCGATAAAGATTATGAGCAGATAAAAACAAGCCAGTATTTCCTCGGAAGTGTGGGCCCGGATGCAAAGGCTGATTATGAGGCCGGTTATAATATGGCTGAGTATTTTGCAGATACAGATACAAATAATTACCTCATACCGTCAGGCGGTGCTTCTAAGGGGAACTATATGCATCTCCAGAGAACCATCGGTGTTCTGGAAGGACTGGCTGAAAAAGAAGGTCTGACCTATTCCGAAGATGTGGAAAAACTTGCTGCATCGGAGGAAACAACGGTTGTAGATGCCGGTAAAGATGATATCACCATTACCATCTGTCCTGGATATATGACAGACCCAAAAGGAATCAATAACCTGAAACATGCTTTTGTAGATGGAGATTATGATGCGGTTTTCTGTACTTTCAATGTTGATGAGATCATGAAACTCATTACATCAAAAGAAGAGGAGCAGGGGTCTAACATCAAGGTTGGAGCAGTTGACTGCTTCTCCATGGAAAACCATGATGAGATCAATGATGAGGATTCTTTTGGAAATCCTAAGATTGATTACATTGCCGGAAAATATGCATCCATGGGAGGCCCTGCTTTTGCGATCCTGTATAACGCAATGTCCGGTCATCCGGAGGCAAACACTGACGATACAGATTACAACACAGTTCGTCTGTATCAGGGATTCTGGAATGCATCGGATAAAGATACTTTCAACGAGCTTTACGGATATACACAGGATATTTACGAAAATGCATACAGCTGTGCAGATCTGATGGAAGTGATCAAAGTTTACAATACAGACACCACACCGGAGGCTCTGAAAGTACTGACAGAAGCATATACAGTAGAAGACGTAGAGAAACGTATCGAAGAAAATTAAACAGAAATGTTGAAAAGAGCTGAGCTTGTTTATCGGGTTCAGCCCTTTTTCTTGTTATTTATACAATTTTATACAGAAAATATGTAAAAAATCCCAAAATACCCTTTACTTTCTTAAGTTAATATAATAATATCTATAAATATGTGAAAACATACATGGAAGGGAGAGAAACAATGACAACAGCACATATTTGTATAATGGCAGCCATTATCGTCTATCTGGGTGCAATGATCTTTGTAGGTTATCTGTGCTCCAAGAACAATAATGACAGTTCTGACTTCTATCTTGGAGGCCGAAAGCTTGGACCACTTGTAACAGCTATGAGTGCAGAGGCTTCTGACATGAGCAGCTGGCTTCTGATGGGCCTGCCTGGACTTGCTTATCTTACCGGTATTGCAGATGCAGGCTGGACAGCCATTGGCCTTGCGATTGGAACTTACATAAACTGGAGGATCGTGGCAAAAAGAATCCGCCGCTACACACATGTGGCAGGAAATTCCATTACATTGCCATCCTTTTTCAGTAATCGTTACAGAGATGAGAAAAAGATCCTGCAGTCTATCGGAGCGATTTTTATCGTGATCTTTTTTATTCCGTATACAGCTTCCGGATTTGCAGCCTGTGGTAAACTTTTTGCAAGTCTCTTCGGTGTAAAATATCTGCCGGCTATGATCATCAGTGCACTGGTCATCGTTGGATACACCACACTGGGAGGATTCCTGGCAGCATCTACCACGGACTTTATCCAGAGTATCATCATGTCCATCGCTCTTGTGATCGTATTTGTATTCGGGATCAACACAGCAGGTGGTATTGAAGCAGTTGCAGACCATGCAAGATCATTGCCCGGATATCTGACTATGTTTACTACATATGATCCGACAACCGGAACAGAACAGGCATATCCACTGCTTAATATTATTTCCATGCTTGCATGGGGACTTGGATATTTCGGAATGCCGCATATTCTTCTTCGTTTCATGGCAATCGAAGACGAAGAGAAGCTTACACTTTCCAGAAGAGTAGCAACTATATGGGTAGTGATCTCACTGGCAGTGGCAGTACTGATCGGTGTGGTAGGACTTGGAATGACAGCAGCAGGAGAGTTTGCCCTTCTGGAAGGTTCCGCATCTGAGACAATTATCGTTCAGATCGCAGATCTTCTCAGTAAACATGGTGTAATTGCAGCAATCCTTGCAGGACTCATCCTTGCAGGAATCCTTGCATCCACCATGTCAACTGCAGATTCTCAGCTCCTGGCAGCATCCTCAGCAGTTTCTTCCGACCTTCTCGGAAGCATCCTGAAGGATAAAGAAACAAAAAAAGAAAGCATGGCAGCCGATAAGATCACGCTTCTTCTCATTGCAGTAGTAGCCATGTTTATTGCCCGCGACCCGAACAGTTCTGTGTTTACTATCGTATCCTTTGCCTGGGCAGGCTTCGGAGCCGTATTCGGCCCGGTGGTGCTTCTGGCATTATTCTGGAGACGTTCCAACTGGCAGGGAGCCCTGGCAGGAATGATCTGCGGCGGTTCCATGGTATTCATCTGGAAATACGGAATCAGCAAACTGGGTGGCGCCTGGGGAATCTATGAACTTCTTCCCGCTTTTCTGGTAGCCATCGCAGCAAATATCATCGTCAGCCTTATTACTAAGGCACCATCCAAAGAGATCACCGACGAATTCGACCTGGTAAACCGTAAATAAAATTTTTTCAATAGCTTATATACATATTAGACAAGCCCGATACAGATTGTAGTAAAGAATCTGTATCGGGCTTGTCTTAACAAATAAAGTTACACCGCCAAAGTTTTTCCCTCAAGCTTTTTTAGCAACTGCTCCATTGTTAAATTCAACACCGGATGCCGAAGATACGGTGCGATCTCCACCAGAGGCTTCAGCACAAAATCCCTGTTTTCCATATCAATATGAGGTACATGCAGTTCCACTGTATCAATGATCTCATTATCGTAAAACAGAATATCCAGATCCAGTGTCCTTGGTCCCCAGTGAATGATCCTTTTTCGGTCCGCAGCCTGTTCCAGCACATGCAGCCTGTCAAGAAGCTCCTCAGGAGAAAGCAGCGTCCGGACTCTTAAGGCTCCATTGAGAAACTCATCCTGCTCCACATCCCCGTAAGGCTCCGTTACAAGATACTCTGAAACCTTTTCAACAACAATCTCTTTCATATCTCGAAGCCCCTGGATCGCATTATCCAGGTATTTCTTCTTATCTCCCATATTGGAACCAAAAGCAATATAAGCTGTATGCCAGCCTCGGGTAATTTCCACAGCAACAGTTTTCAGTGGAAGTCTTACCGGAGCCCAGGGCTTTTCAATACGAAGGGTGACCTTTTTTAACAATGGGAGAGAAAGCAGCAGCATCTCTGCCAGATTCTCCACTGCAGCCTCCAGAAGTTTATAAGTATTTTTCTGAAGAAAATCGGTGATCATATGACTGACTTCCCCATAATTGATAGAAGCAGAAAGATCATCTGTCAGCCCTGCCGGACGTGTTTCTGTATACATAACAGCAGAAACAACAAATTTCTGTCCGAGAGCTGTTTCTTCCGGAAACACACCATGGTTTGCAAAAATTTCAAGATCTCTGATTTCGATTTTATCCATCAGTTCCTCCTAGCGCCCAAGAATAGCTTCTGTCATCTGGATGACACGTTTATTTTCTTTGATGTCATGAACACGGACAAATGCACACCCCTTCATAACACCGATCACCGATGTGGCAAGGGTTCCCTCTACACGCTGATCTACAGGAAGATCAAGCGCAAGTCCGATCATGGATTTTCTGGAGGTGCCAAGAAGCACCGGATATCCCAGCTTTCGGAAAAGCTCCAGATTATCCATGGTCATCAGGTTCATCTCATATGTTTTGCCAAATCCGACACCCGGATCAAGGAGGATCTTATCATCGGCAATACCTGCACGTTTGGCGATATTGACACATTCCTGGGTTTCTGCCAGCATATCCACAATAAAATTATTGTATTCGGTATTGTCTTTGTTATGCATCAGACAGCAGGGAGCCTGATATCTGGCAATGACAGGAGCCATTTCAGGATCATATTTCAGTCCCCAGATGTCATTGATAAGATCTGCTCCATGTTTCAGGGCTTCCTCCGCAACACATCCCTTATAAGTATCTACAGAGATGGGGATATCGAAACGCCCTTTTACTGCTTCGATAACAGGAAGAACACGCTCGATCTCCTCCTGTGCACCAACCGGTGTATGCCCCGGACGTGTGGATTCCCCACCGATATCCAGAATATCAGCACCTTCGGCGATCATAGCTTCTGTATGTTTCAGGGCATGATCCATATCATTCCATTTTCCGCCATCTGAGAAAGAATCCGGTGTGACATTTAAGATACCCATAATATATGTTTTATTTTCTACATCAAACTCACGATTTCCGATTTTCATGGAAAAACCTCCTAATATTGGATCGTCATATTTTTTTTGGCAGGAGACCAGTAACATTCCGACTCTGCCTTACAGGAAAAACAGTTTCTGGAGCTTTTGTCCGCAGTATAAAGCAGTTTTCCAAGAACTGTCTGATCCGTCTGAGCTCTGTGACCACGTATTGCCGAAACGATCACTTCGATTTCTTCCATAGAAAATCCAAGTTCATTTAATATTTGCCCGGCAATAGCAGCGCCGGCCTCATCATGAGGCGTACCATCTTCATACTGTCTGGCCCGTCCGATATCGTGAAGAAGAGCAGTACAGTAGATCAGTTCCTTTGAAACAGGAGCATTTTCCTCAAGTGCTCTGATATAGGCAAGGCGTGCCACATCCAAAAAATGCTCCGGTGTATGTCTGCAGAATTCACGGTCAGCTTCCAGCAACTGAAGCTTATTAAGCTCATTCTGATAGAGCGGATGATTCCAGATCTGATTTACTCTGTCCATCAGTCCTTAACCATAGCAAGGAACTGTTTCTGAAGCTCCATATTTTCTTTGAATTCACCTCTGGTGACAGTCGTAACCGTTTTGCTTCCCGGCTTTTTGATTCCACGCATGGTCATGCAGGTATGCTCCGCTTCCAGCATAACCATGATTCCCTTTGGAGCGAGGACACGTTCCAGCGCATCTGCGATCTGCACAGTCAGACGTTCCTGGATCTGCGGTCTTCTTGCGTACACATCAACGGTACGGGCCAGCTTGCTTAAGCCGGTAACCTTGCCATTTGGGATATATGCGATATGAGCTTTTCCGTAAAAAGGCATAAGATGATGTTCACACATGGAATAAAAGGTAATATCCTTTTCCAGAACCATTTCATTGTTCTCTACATGAAACTGTTTCTGAAGATGTTCATCCGCTTCATTATCAAGTCCGCCATAAATTTCCTCGCACATACGGGCGATACGTTCCGGAGTTCCCTGCAGTCCCTCTCTGTCTACATCTTCGCCGATTCCTTCGAGAAGAAGCTTGATCGCCTCTTCAACTTTTGCTTTGTCTACCATAAATAACAACCTCCATTTGTTAAAAAAATCACGTTTTTCGGAGACTGTCTCTTTTATTTTTGCGCATAAAAAAAGATATCTCCAATTGTAATAGAACGTATGTCGAAAAAGCCCTACACAATATGAGATATTCTCTTATATTGCTGCAACGGGTGCGGATCTCATACCGTAAGACGTACTTTTCGTTCTGGCGACAACTCCCCATTCGCCAAACACTTGACGCATAAAATCCTATTTTGCATATCATTCATTTCATGGACAAGTATACCATATACTGATATAAGAAGAAAGGGAAAATGATAAAAAAATATCACAAAAATAGGGAATATGTTCTATGAATTATGCGATAGAATCTATAGATATGTCAGATTTTTGCAGATTATATTCCGGCAAATATAAAAAGAATTATAAAGTGGAAAATCCCGGAACAGAAAAAATGCTGTTCCGGGATCGCAGAGCTGTTAATGACGTATCATTTTCATCAGATTCACAATTCTGTCAAGCTTAGCTACCTCTGTTGAACTTTTCCCCATTTTCAGAACTTCTATGATAGTGGAGATCTCATCAGAGCTGAAATTTAAGCCCGCATTTTTTCCTTTAGAAGCTGCACCCATGATAAATGGCAGAAGTTCGGACGGATTTTTCCCCAATCCCTGATCTGCCAGACCCTGAAGCATTGAAAGCTTCTGAGGGTCCATTCCGGAAAGCCGGGGATTATTTTTCCAGTCATCACTCATGGATTCTCACCTCCTGACGAATCTTCATTCATGATCCGAAGCATCTGGATCGTAGCCATAAGACTGGTGATATGATCGATCTGACGGCGATTTTCTCCGCCACAGCACTTACGGATATCCTGCAGCATTTCCAGAGGATCGGTTCCGGAAAAACCGGTAGCCTGCAGATCGGCTGTTTTACGGCTACTTTGAAAAAGTGACATGGTATTCCATAGTTCCTGGACTTTCGTATACACAGATAAAAACTGCTGCCCTGAAGAAGGAAGGTACGGGATCATAGCCTTCAGCATCTGATTCTGGTCACTTTCCACCATTTCATCCAGAGCAGTACGTGCGATAGGCTCCTGTTCCATAAAAAAGTCCTTTTTCCTGAAATCTATGAATTTGCAGAAAGAAATATGACAGAAACCTTCCCTGGTCATATTATATATAGAAGAAATTTTTCAAAGGAATGCGGTTATGGAATCTGAAAAAAAACAGAAACTTGTCATTGATGGAAATTCTTTTTATGAGATAGATCTGAAATGTCTGGAAGAGAAAAAAAAGAAACAGGAGGAGGCAGAAAAACGGCAGCAGAAAAGGCAGAGGAAATGACCTCTGCCTTTTCAAAAGATCAGCAGCAATTGTTGCAGCCGCATCCATTTCCGCACAAAAGCAGAAGAAGGATGATGATCCAGCAGCTGTCGTTGCAGCCGTTGTTATTACAGCCACAGCCATTGTTGTTTCCGCAGCAGCACATCAGACAGATGATCCAAAGGATACAGGAGCAGCTGTTTCCACCGTTTCCAAACAGGGAAGTTCCGCAGCTATTATTACAGCCACAGTTATTGTTACATCCACATCCCGTGCTGCATCCGGAATCACATCCACATCCGCAATCACATCCACAATTGGTAGCCGCTAAGTCACTCATCGATAAGTCCTCCAGCAAATTTTATTTACACTTCATCATATGGCAGGAGTCCGTCCACAGTTACAAAAAAGTTGACAGTGTTTATTCATTACGATATAATAAACGAAATGTAACAATTTTGTAATTTTTGAGACAAACTAGCTTTTATATCTAAAACAGGAGATGGGGAAAATTATGAAGAGTTTCAGAACAAAAAAATGGCTGAAGGGTCTGATGCTTGCCATGCTGATGATCGTGGGAAGCACAGTCTTTTCTGCTTCTGCAAAAGAGGTACAGGCTGCCACTGCAGGCTTTAAAACTATCGGTGGAAAAACATACTACATAAAAAGTGATGGGAGCAAGCAGAAAGGCTGGATGACCCTGGGCGGATACAAGTACTACTTTAACACAAAGACCGGAGTACAGGTAAAGGGCTGGATGAAAGTCAATGGCAAATATACATACTATTTTACAAAAGGCAAGGGTGTTATGGCAACCGGCTGGATGACAGATTCCAAAGGCCATAAGCGTTATTTCAATCCCAAAACAGGTAAGCTTACCACAGGCTGGATAAACTGCAGCAATGGAAGAAAGCGTTATTTCACAAAAGGCGGAGGCATTATGGCAACCGGCTGGCTCACCAACAGCAAAGGGCAGAAACGTTATTTTTACAAAACTTCCGGTTATATGGCGACCAAATGGGTAAAAAACAAATCCAAAAATATCAGCTACTATTTTGCTCCTGATACCGGTTATATGTGCACCGGTCTGAAAACCATCGATCAGAAAAAATATTATTTTAAATCCAACGGTGTCATGGCAGTAAGTACCTCCGTGACAGTGAATGGAATTACATACTCCATCGCAGCAAACGGAGTGGCCACTGCGAAGACTACCAAACCAAATGTAAATGTCAGCAATGGAAATGTCAAAGTTTACGATACCAAAAACAGCAGATATTACACTATGGTAAAAGAATATAAGAGCCATCCCGGAATAGTCAACGGCAAGACATCCGATGAAGCACTGTTGGCCGCACTTTGTGAATCAGAGGCAGGAGATCAGGGCAAGATTGGAATGGAAGCAGTAGCACTTTGTGTTCTGAATCGTACGATCAAATCAGACAGAGAATTTCCGTCTACGATCCGCGGTGTGATCTATGAGAATATCGGAAGCAGTACAACTCCGCAGTATTCTGTAGTGAGGAACGGTGCCCTTCTTAAACGACTCAATGGTCAGTTCGAGAACCGTACTCTTGCCTATCAGGCTGCAAGGGAAGCCATGACTATTTTCAATAAACATGTTACTTCCGGCAAAGCCAGAACACTCAGCGGATTTAAACAGAAAGATTTTAATTATATGTATTTCATGATGACCAGCTATTTCTGGAACCAGAATCTGAATTTCAGCAAAGTGAAATATGAAACTTATAAAGGCCATACATTTTTTGTAGACTGGGTATAAACAACATAGTCTCCGGCAGTAAACTTTGAACAAACAGGCGTATGGACATAAAATCAAAAATTTAAGGAGAATCAAATATGCAGGTAAAAATCTACACTGATGGTGCGGCCCGGGGAAATCCGGACGGACCGGGAGGCTACGGAGCGGTTCTTCAGTATATTGATACCAAAGGTCAGTTACATGAGCGTGAGCTGTCCAGAGGATACAAAAAAACTACAAACAACCGGATGGAGTTAATGGCAGCTATCGTAGCACTGGAAGCACTGAACCGTCCCTGCCAGGTGGAGCTGTATTCCGATTCCAAGTATCTGGTAGATGCTTTTAATCAGCACTGGATCGATTCCTGGCTGAAGAAAAACTGGAAACGTGGAAAAAACGAAGATGTGAAGAACGTAGATCTCTGGAAACGCCTTTTAAAGGCCAAGGAGCAGCATCAGGTAAGCTTCCACTGGGTTAAGGGACATGCGGATAATCCGTTAAATGAACGGTGTGATCAGCTTGCCACATCAGCGGCAGACAGCAATGACCTTTACGTAGATGAGGGAATAAATGGCTAACAGAAATTGAGAACGGAGTGAATAGTAATATTCTGCCACTTTAAGTTGTCAAAGCAATATTAAAATTTCTTGACAAACAAAAAAGCAGTTTGTATACTTCATATAGTATAGTAAAAGGCTTGGAAGGGAAGAAGTAGCTTGAGGAAAGCCCCACAGAGAGCAGCCGGCAGGTGAGAGGCGCAGGGTAGAACTTCTGTGAATACATCCCGGAGCTGCGCACCGAATCGGGACTTGATACTGTAAAATATAAACTTTATAGTAATAACGTATTATAGATAGGCTGCGACGGAATGGCACCCGTTATTGTGCTGAAGTGGTTTTATATCTTGATATATGGATATAGCGGGATGTAGATTCACTTTATGAGGCAGGAAATGCGAGTTTTCTGTAAATTTAGGTGGTAACGCGGGACCCGGTTCTCGTCCTAAACGGACAGGAACCGGGCATTTTTTATATGACTATACAGGAGGAAAGAACAATGACAGTTTGGGAAGAACTGAAAGCACGTGGCCTGATCGCACAGGTTACAGACGAAGATGAGATCAAAGAGATGGTAAATAACGGGAAAGCCACATTCTATATCGGCTTTGACCCTACAGCAGACAGCCTTCATGTAGGTCACTTCATGGCTCTTTGCCTGATGAAAAGGCTGCAGATGGCAGGAAACCGTCCGATCGCCCTTCTTGGCGGCGGAACAGGAATGATCGGTGATCCGTCCGGAAGGACCGATATGCGTCAGATGCTGACAAAAGAAACCATCCAGCACAATATTGACTGCTTCAAGCAGCAGATGAGCCGTTTCATCGATTTCTCTGATGGAAAAGCTCTTATGGTAAACAATGCTGACTGGCTTATGAACCTTAACTATGTAGAGCTTCTCCGTGAGGTAGGCGCTCACTTTTCCGTAAACCGTATGCTGACAGCAGAGTGCTACAAACAGCGTATGGAGCGAGGTTTAAGCTTCCTGGAATTTAACTACATGATCATGCAGAGCTACGACTTCTACATGCTGTACCAGAAATATGGCTGCAACATGCAGTTCGGTGGCGATGACCAGTGGAGCAATATGCTTGGCGGTACTGAGCTGATCCGCCGTAAGCTTGGCAAGGATGCCTATGCCATGACCATCACACTGCTTCTCAATTCTGAGGGCAAAAAAATGGGAAAAACACAGTCCGGAGCTGTATGGCTTGATCCGAATAAGACATCCCCGTTCGATTTCTACCAGTACTGGAGAAATGTAGACGATGCTGACGTTATCAAATGTATGCGTCTTCTTACCTTCCTTCCTCTTGAGGAAATCGACGAGATGGCCAAATGGGAAGGCAGCGAGCTGAACAAAGCCAAGGAGATCCTTGCATACCAGCTGACAGAGCTTGTACATGGTGAGGAGGAAGCCAAGAAAGCACAGGAGGGTGCCCGTGCACTGTTCTCAGGTGCAGATACTTCTCATATGCCTACAACAGAGCTTTCAGAGGAAGATTTTGACGAGGAAGGAAAAATCGACCTGATCACACTTCTTGTAAAAGCAGAACTGGTACCAAGCCGTTCCGAGGGTCGCCGTGCGATCCAGCAGGGTGGTGTATCCATCGATGGTGAGAAGCTCACCGACATTTACCACACGGTTGAGAAGGATGCTTTTGCAGGGGACGGAATCGTTCTGAAACGAGGCAAGAAAAAATTCAAAAAGATCTGTGTAAAATAATTTCCCATATCTGTGACATTTCCGGGATAAAGCTACCGCATTCCGGAAATGCTGACAGGTAGGGTTGACACAAGGAGGATAACAACATGAAAAAGTACGGAGTGAACGAACTTCGTAAGATGTTCCTTGACTTTATGGAAAGCAAGGGCCATCTTGTAATGAAAAGCTTTTCCCTGGTTCCTCAGGGAGATAAGAGTCTTCTGCTGATCAACGCAGGTATGGCTCCGCTGAAGCCATATTTTACAGGTGCTGAGAAGCCGCCAAGAACAAGAGTGACAACCTGCCAGAAATGTATCCGTACCGGAGATATCGAGAACGTAGGTAAAACCGCACGTCACGGTACTTTCTTTGAAATGCTTGGTAACTTTTCTTTTGGTGATTACTTCAAGAGAGAAGCCATCCACTGGTCCTGGGAGTTTCTTACAGAGGTTGTAGGACTTGATGCAGACCGTCTCTACCCATCCATTTACCAGGATGATGATGAAGCCTTCGATATCTGGAACAAAGAGGTAGGGATTCCGTCTGAACGTATTTTCCGTTTCGGAAAAGAAGATAATTTCTGGGAGCATGGAGCAGGTCCGTGTGGTCCATGTTCTGAGATCTATTATGACCGCGGAGAGAAATACGGCTGCGGCAAACCCGGATGCACGGTAGGCTGCGACTGCGACCGTTACATGGAAGTATGGAACAACGTTTTCACACAGTTCGAGAACGATGGAAACGGAAACTACACAACCCTGAAACAGAAAAACATCGATACCGGTATGGGACTTGAGCGTCTTGCTGTAGTTGTTCAGGATGTAGATTCTATTTTTGATGTAGATACAATTTGTGCACTTCGTAATCTTGTATGCGAGATCGCACATAAAGAATATGAGAAAAACTACGCAGATGATGTTTCCATCCGTCTGATCACGGACCATATCCGTTCCGCAACATTTATGATCTCCGATGGAATCATGCCTACCAATGAGGGACGTGGATATGTTCTCCGCCGTCTGATCCGCCGTGCAGCACGTCATGGACGTCTTCTCGGTATTGAGGGGACTTTCCTTGCCAAATTAAGTGCACAGGTAATTGAGAGCTCCAAAGCCGGATATCCGGAGCTTGAGGAGAAGAAAGAGTTCATCTTCCGTGTACTCACAAATGAGGAGAATCAGTTCAACAAAACTATCGATCAGGGACTTCGCATCCTTTCCGACATGGAAGAGGATATGAAAAAAGCAGGTGAAAAGACTCTTTCCGGTGACAACGCATTCAAGCTTTATGATACGTACGGATTCCCTCTTGACCTTACAAAAGAGATCCTTGAGGAGAAAGGCTACGGCATTGACGAGGAAGGCTTCCAGAAGGCAATGGAAGAGCAGAGAGTCAAGGCACGTACTGCCCGTGAAGTAACCAACTATATGGGTGCAGACGCAACCGTATACGATGATATCGATGTAAATGTAACAACAGAATTCGTCGGCTACGATCATCTTACCTTTGATTCCAAGGTTACTGTCCTTACCACAGAAACGGAGATCGTAGATTCTCTCACAGAGGGACAGAAGGGTACCGTATTTGTAGAGCAGACTCCTTTCTATGCAACAATGGGTGGACAGGAAGGTGATACCGGTGTGATCGAGACTGCAAACGGTAAGTTTGTTGTTGAGGACACCATCAAACTCCGCGGTGGCAAATTCGGTCATGTAGGACATATGGAATCCGGTATGATTTCCTCAGGTGAGACAGTATCCCTGCAGGTAAACGAAGAAGCAAGAAAAGATACCGAGAAAAACCACAGTGCAACACATCTTCTTCAGAAAGCACTGAAAACTGTTCTTGGTTCCCATGTAGAGCAGAAGGGTTCTCTGGTAACTCCGGACAGACTTCGTTTTGACTTTGCTCATTTCCAGGCAATGACAGCAGAAGAGATCCAGGCAACAGAAGATCTTGTAAACAAAGAGATCCAGGCAGGTCTTGATGTCCATACAGATGTCATGGATGTGGAAGAAGCAAAGAAATCCGGAGCAATGGCTCTCTTTGGTGAGAAATATGACCAGAAGGTACGTGTAGTATCCATGGGAGACTTTTCCAAAGAGCTCTGTGGTGGTACTCATGTAAAGAATACAAGCTCCATCTTGCTCTTTAAGATCGTTTCCGAATCCGGTATCGCAGCTGGTGTACGCCGTATTGAGGCACTTACCGGCAAAGCAGTTATCGAATACTACAGAAAGCAGGAAGAGCTTCTCCATGAGGCTGCAAAAGCATTAAAGGCCAATACAGCCGAGGTTGTAGAAAAGATCAGCCACCTGCAGGCTGAGGTAAAGGCTCTTCAGAGCGAAAATGAATCCCTCAAGAGTAAAGCTGCCCAGAGTGCACTTGGCGATGTCATGGATAAAGTCGTTGAAGTAAACGGCGTAAAACTCCTTGCAGCCAAAGTTGAGGGCGTTGACATGAACGGTCTCAGAGACCTGGGTGATAAACTGAAAGAGCAGCTTGGCGAAGGTGTTGTCCTTCTTGCAGCAGTAAACGACGGCAAGGTTAATCTTCTTGCAATGGCAACGGATGCAGCTCAGAAAGCAGGCGCTCATGCAGGAAACCTGATCAAAGCAGTGGCAGCGATCGTTGGCGGTGGCGGCGGCGGACGTCCGAACATGGCACAGGCCGGCGGAAAGAATCCGGAAAAGGCTCAGGAAGCTATGGACGCAGCAGCAGGAATCCTTGAAAAACAGCTCACAAAATAACATAGTTGCGCGTGATTTACAGTTTTGACATTTTTTTCATAAAAATCGAAAAAGATGTTGACGAAAGCACATGTTATGCTATATAATAACACTCGTGCAAGAAAAATACCCAGACAGTTGTATTTTAGCACAATCTACAACTGGAGGGAGGTTAGGTGTGAGTCTATGTCAAACGTTATCGTAAAAGAGAACGAGACTTTAGATAGCGCTCTTCGCAGATTCAAGAGAAGCTGTGCTAAGGCGGGAATCCAGCAGGAAATCCGTAAGAGAGAGCATTACGAGAAGCCAAGCGTTCGTCGTAAGAAAAAATCTGAAGCCGCAAGAAAACGTAAATATAATTAATTGTGCGCAAAAATCCCTGGCTGTATGGTCAGGGATTTTTAATTAAATAGAAACAGGAACGTTTGACGAAGGAAAGAAATATGAATTTGTTTATTAAACTGATTATCAAACCATTGCGATCGCTCCTTAAATTATTATTTAATCGAATTTTTTATGTAGCTCTGGCTCTTGTTGTGCAGCTGGCATGGCTGCTGATCGCCCTTTTCCGGATTATGGAATACTCCAGATGGGTGACGATCGGAATGCAGGCCATAGGTTTTCTGGTTGTTCTGTGGATCGTAAATAAAAAGATCAATCCATCCTATAAGCTCGCCTGGACGATGCTGATCCTTATTTTTCCGGTATTTGGTGTTTCCCTGTACCTTCTTTTCGGTAAATCAAGGATCGGTACTGTGATGGAACAGCATTATCAGAATCTTATTGATGAAACTGCAGAATACTTGGAAGGCTCAGAGCTCACAAGAAAACGTTTAAACGAAGACGACCGTTCCATGAGAATCCAGTCGGATTATATCTGGCAATATTCCAGATATCCGGTTCACGAGAATACCACAGCAGAGTATTTCCAGGTAGGAGATGATATGTTTCCGGTTCTGGTGCATGAACTGGAGCAGGCAAAGCATTTTATTTTTATCGAATATTTCATCATAAATGACGGGGTAATGTGGCAGACGATCCTTAATATCCTTGAAAAAAAGGCTAAAGAAGGAGTGGATGTCCGATTGATCTATGACGGCTTCGGCTGCCTTACCACATTGCCATACAAGTATGATCAGGAGATGCGCCAGCGGGGGATCAAATGCGAAGTATTCAACCGATTCCGTCCGATTCTTAATATTATCCAGAATAACCGTGACCACCGTAAGATCTGTGTGATCGATGGCTGGACCGGTTTTACCGGCGGCATCAACCTGGCTGACGAATATATCAATCAGCGAAAACGGTTTGGCCACTGGAAGGATACAGCCGTTATGCTGAAAGGAGAAGGCGTCTGGAATATGACAGCTATGTTCCTGTATATGTGGGGAATCGTTACCAGAACAGATACTTCTCTTGATTTCGGAAATTATGTTCCGCACAGGTGGCACCCCAACGAATTTCCGGGAAGCGGTTATGTCCAGCCATTTTGCGATTCCCCCCTGGACGATGAGATCGTAGGAGAGAACGTTTATCTTAATATTATCAATCGCGCCAAAAACTATGTTTATATCTGCACGCCATATCTGATCATAGATAATGAGATGATGACCGCCCTGTGCCTCGCTGCAAAAAGCGGTGTAGATGTCCGGATCATGACACCAGGCATCCCGGACAAAAAAATGGTCTTCCTGCTGACACAGTCTTATTATAAACAGCTTCTGGAAGCAGGTGTAAAGATCTACGAATACCAGCCGGGATTCTTACATGCAAAATCTTTTGTCTGCGATGACAAAGTAGGCGTCGTAGGAACCATAAATCTGGATTACCGAAGCCTTTATCTGCATTTTGAAGATGGTGTCTGGATGTATAAAAATGATGTGGTCCTGGACATCCGGGATGATTTTACAGAAACCCTGGAGTACTGTGATCCCATTGATCTGGCATTCTGCCAGAAGAGAAATATTGTGGTACGTGCCATTCAGAACGTACTGAGAGTTTTTGCACCGCTATTATAAAAACTCTTTGACAGACAACTGTAAATTCTGTATGATATATCAGACGGGAGTTAAATGCTCCCGTCTGATATTGTCTAAAGAAAAATAATTTATAGATACATATGAAATTTTTAGTTATTGGAGGAATTGATTTGAGTCAGAACAAAGAAACAGAGATCCAGCTTCAGTACATTGAAAAATGTAAAGAGCTTCTTGCCAAAAGCAGTACGAAACGTCCCACCTTCCACATCCAGAACGAAGGATGCCAGATGAACTCCATTCAGACAGAGTCTATTGCGGCCATCATGGAAAAAATGGGATATGAAATGGTCGATACCGAGGATGCCGATGCAGTTGTATTTAACACCTGCACAGTCCGTGAAAATGCCAATCAGAAGATTTATGGACATCTTGGACATTTAAAGCGCATCAAACGAGATCACCCGGATATGAAGATCGTACTGTTCGGATGTATGATGCAGGAACATCACGTAGTGGAAAAGATCCGCAAGGATTATAAATATGTAAATCTTGTATTCGGAACCCATAATATCCACAAATTCCCGGAGCTTTTTTACCGGACGCTGCAGACCGACGACCAGATCATTGATATCTGGAAGGAATCCGATGAGATCGTAGAGGGCATGCCAACTTCCCGCAAATACTCCTTCAAAACAGGAGTCAGCGTAATGTTTGGCTGCAATAACTTCTGCAGCTACTGCATCGTTCCTTATGTCCGCGGCCGCGAAAAGAGCCGCGAGCCACAGGCCATCATCCGCGAGATCGAAGAACTGGTGGCAGATGGCGTTACTGAGATCATGCTTCTTGGTCAGAATGTAAACTCCTACGGAAAAACTCTGGAAACACCGGTGACCTTTGCAGAACTTCTGAAAGAGGTGGAAAAGATCGAAGGGCTGAAGCGTATCCGTTTTATGACTTCACATCCGAAAGATCTTTCCGACGAACTGATCCAGACCATGGCAGAGAGCCAGAAGATCTGTCACCATCTGCATCTTCCGCTGCAGTCCGGAAGCAGCAGAGTCTTAAAAGAAATGAACCGCCGTTACGACAAGGAGAAATATCTGGAACTGGTAGATAAGATTCGTAAGGCGATCCCGGATATTTCACTGACAACAGATATCATGGTCGGATTTCCGGGAGAAACAGAAGAAGATTTCCAGGAAACACTGGATGTTGTAAGAAAAGCAAATTACGATACCGCCTTCACATTTATTTATTCCAAACGAAGCGGAACCCCTGCTGCCGGCATGGAAAATCAAGTGCCGGAGGATGTGGTAAAAGACCGTTTCAGTCGTCTTCTTACCCTGGTACAGGAAAAGGGCCGGGAAAATTCCTCCCGTTTCCAGGGAAGTGTACAGGAAATCCTGGTAGAAGATGAAAACCGGGAGAAGGGCACTCTTACTGGCCGTACCCAGCATAATCTTCTGGTTCATTTCCCGGGAGAAAAAGATCTCATCGGCAAATATGTAAAAGTAAGCCTGGATACCTGCAAGGGGTTCTATTATTTCGGACATATCGTGGAAGAGTAAAATTATAGACAAGTCCCCACCCACTGCTTATTGCTTTTCGCAACCTCGTTGGGGGCTTACCTGATTCAGTTAAATATAAGTTTATATTGCCCGCTCATTGCCAATATCGGATGAGCGGGCTTTTTTACTATAAAAATACTGTTTTCTATTGACAAATACCCCATTAGGGTATATATTGTTCCATATAAAGAGGATACCCCACGAGGGTATTTATGAGAAAGGAGAGACAGCTTATGTCTGAAAAGAAAGTCTGTCCCTGCTGCTGTGAAAAACACACTGCACGTTCAGAAGAGGAGAAAAAAAAGCTGATCAACCGTCTGAAACGTATTGAAGGCCAGATCAGAGGCATTATAGGAATGATGGAGAATGATGCCTACTGTAATGATATCTTAATCCAGTCTGCCGCAGTCAATGCTGCAGTCAATGCGTTCAACAAAGAGCTGCTTGCCAGCCACATCCGCACCTGCGTTGCCCGGGATATCCGGGAAGGTAAGGATGAGACCATTGATGAGCTGGTAGCAACCCTCCAGAAGCTGATGAAATAAAGGGATAAACTGGATTTTAGGAGGTACTGAAAGAAAATGGAACAATATAATGTAACTGGTATGAGCTGCGCCGCCTGCTCTGCCCGTGTGGAAAAAGCCGTATCAAAAGTTCCGGGGGTGAATAGCTGTTCCGTCAGCCTTCTGACCAATTCTATGGGAGTTGAGGGAACCGCTTCATCCGGCGAGATCATTGCCGCAGTGGAAGCCGCCGGATATGGTGCATCCTTAAAGGGCGGAGCTGCCGGAGCAAAGATTTCCATGTCTGCAGCAGAAGAAGCGCTGGAAGATCATGAGACTCCGGTTTTAAAGAGACGTCTCATCGCATCCGTAGGATTTTTGCTGGTGCTGATGTATTTCTCCATGGGACATATGATGTGGGGATGGCCGCTGCCGAAATGGTTTGACGGCAATCATGTAGCCATGGGACTGGTACAGCTGCTCCTGGCTGGCATCATTATGGTGATCAACCAGAAATTCTTTATCAACGGATTTAAGAGCCTGTGGCACCGTTCCCCGAATATGGATACTCTGGTAGCCCTCGGCTCTATGGCATCTTTCCTGTGGAGTGTCTATGCACTGTTTGCCATGACAAGAGCACAGGTAAACGGGGATTCTGCCGCAGTTATGAATTACATGATGGACTTCTACTTTGAGTCCGCAGCCATGATCCTGACACTGATCACTGTAGGAAAAATGCTGGAAGCCCGTTCCAAAGGAAAGACTACCGATGCTTTAAAAAGTCTTATGAAACTGGCACCAAAAACTGCAGTTGTAGTACGAAACGGGCAGGAACTTACCGTTCCCATCGAACAGGTTCAGAAAGGAGAAACTTTTGTTGTCCGCCCGGGAGAGAATATTCCGGTGGACGGAGTGATCCTGGAAGGAACCACAGCAGTTAACGAATCCGCGCTGACCGGAGAGAGTATTCCGGTGGACAAAGAAGCCGGAGATATGGTTTCCGCGGCAACTGTGAATCAGTCCGGATTTATTAAATGTGAAGCAATCAGAGTGGGAGAGGATACCACCCTTTCCCAGATCATCAAAATGGTCAGCGACGCGGCAGCCACCAAGGCACCGATCGCAAAGATCGCAGACCGTGTTTCCGGCGTGTTTGTACCGGCAGTGATCACTATCGCAGTGATCACAACGATCATCTGGCTTCTTGCAGGACAGACCTTCGGTTATGCTTTGGCAAGGGGAATTTCCGTGCTGGTCATCAGCTGCCCCTGTGCACTTGGTCTTGCAACACCGGTTGCCATTATGGTCGGTAACGGTATGGGTGCCAAGAACGGAATTCTTTTCAAAACGGCCGTTTCCCTTGAGGAAGCCGGAAAAGTCCAGATCGTCGCACTGGATAAAACCGGAACCATCACAAGCGGACAGCCGGAAGTAACCGATATTCTTCCGGCAGAGGGAGTCACAGAAACAGAACTTCTCACACTTGCCTGTGCACTGGAGAAAAAAAGCGAACATCCTCTGGCAAAAGCAGTTCTCAAAAAAGCAGAGGAAGAGAAACTTGTCGCAGATGAAGTAACCGGATTCCAGGCACTTCCGGGAAACGGACTTTCTGCCGTGCTTGGAAGTGACAAACTGACAGGCGGAAGCATGAAATTTATCAGCAGCCAGACAAAGGTTTCCACAGACCTTAACAGGCGAGCCGATCAGCTTGCAGAGCAGGGAAAAACACCCCTTCTTTTCACCCGAAACGGAAAACTTCTGGGAATCATCGCAGTTGCGGATGTAATCAAGGAAGACAGTCCCCGTGCAGTAAAAGAGCTTCAGAACATGGGAATCCGTGTAGTTATGCTTACCGGTGACAATGAGCGTACCGCAAAAGCCATCGGAGCTCAGGCAGGAGTTGACGATGTGATCGCAGGAGTTCTTCCGGATGGAAAAGAAAGTGTGATCCGCACTCTGAAGGAGCAGGGAAAGGTTGCCATGGTCGGTGACGGTATCAACGATGCGCCGGCACTTACAAGAGCCGATATCGGAATTGCCATCGGTGCAGGAACAGATATTGCCATTGATGCGGCAGATATCGTTCTGATGAGGAGCCAGTTAAGCGATGTTCCAGCGGCAGTACGTTTAAGCCGCGTCACACTTCGGAATATCCATGAGAATCTTTTCTGGGCATTTTTCTACAATATAATCGGCATTCCCCTTGCAGCAGGTGTCTGGATCCCGCTTTTCGGATGGACCTTGAATCCGATGTTCGGAGCTGCGGCCATGAGTCTTTCCAGCTTCTGTGTTGTAACAAATGCACTGCGTCTGAATCTGTTTCAGGTCCACAATGCAGCCAAAGACAAAACGATCAAAAATCCGGTAACATTACACATCAGTCATGATGAAAATATAAAAGAAGAAAAGGAGAACAAAACAATGGTAAAGGTAACAATCAATGTAGAAGGAATGATGTGCGGACACTGTGAGGCACACGTAAACAAAGCCATCCAGGCAGCTTTCGGAGCAGAAGACGTAGTTTCTTCTCACGAGAACGGAACAACTGTATTCTCTGTACCTGAGAAGGTTGACGAGGCAAAGGTTGAAGAAGTGATCAAGGAAGCCGGTTACGAGTTTAAGGGAATCACCCAGGAATAATCCGGACTTGTCAAGCGGATATTCGCAACCCCGCAGGGGACTTGCTTGATTCGGTTAAATTGCATATTTGCCAAATGACCCAAAGAAACAGTTCTGTAAAAACGGAGCTGTTTCTTTTGTCTCATACAGAAAATATTTTCCACTTCTATAAATCCGGCTAATATCATTATAATTTATTCTGAAAAAGCAGGAATATCCGCCAAATTGGTTTTTATTTTCAATTCTCTTATGCTATACTGATAGCGATTATGGATGTACAAACGATAACAAAAATCGTTAGCATTATGGTAGTAGAGAGGAGCACATTATGAGTGGATTTTTTGGAGTAGCATCGAAGGATGACTGTGTACTGGAGCTTTTTTACGGAGTGGATTACCATTCTCATCTGGGAACACGACGCGGAGGTATGGCGGTTTACGGAGAAAGTGGATTTGACCGTGCCATCCACAACATTGAGAACACACCTTTCCGTACAAAATTTGACGGAGATGTGGGTTCCATGAAGGGAAATATGGGAATCGGATGTATTTCTGATTATGAACCGCAGCCCCTTCTGTTCAGTTCCAGGATCGGCAGCTTTGCCCTCACTTTTGTGGGAAAGATCAATAATTATGATGAACTTCTGCAGCAGCTGTATAATACGACCAAGGTACATTTTCAGGAGATGACCAACGGAACAGTCAATGTGACCGAACTGATCGCTGCACTAATCTGTGAAAAGGACAATTTTGTGGAAGGTATCCAGTACGTACAGGGCCTGATCGATGGCTCCATGACTCTGCTTCTTATGACAAAAGACGGAATTTATGCAGCCCGTGACAAGATGGGACGAACTCCTGTGGAAATTGGCCACAAAGAAGGGTCATACTGTATTTCTTTTGAAAGTCATGCCTATATCAACCTTGGATACGAAGATTATAAAGAGCTAGGCCCTGGAGAGATCGTATTCGTAACAGCAGACGAAGTTAAAACTCTGGTTAAGCCTGGAAAGAAAATGAAGATCTGTTCTTTCCTCTGGGTTTACTACGGATATCCGACAGCCTCTTATGAAGGTGTAAATGTAGAGGAGATGCGCTACCGCTGTGGAAGCATGCTTGCAAAGAGAGACGGCGATTCCGTGCATCCGGACATTGTAGCCGGTGTTCCGGATTCCGGCATTGCCCATGCCATCGGATACGCCAATGAATCCGGCATTCCTTACGCAAGACCTTTCATCAAATATACACCAACCTGGCCCAGATCTTTTATGCCGACCAATCAGAACCAACGTAACCTCATTGCAAAAATGAAACTGATCCCGGTACGTGCGCTGATCAAGGATAAAAAACTTCTTCTCATAGACGACTCCATCGTACGTGGTACCCAGCTCCGCGAAACAACTGAATTTCTGTACCGCAGCGGTGCCAAGGAGGTTCATGTTCGTCCTGCCTGCCCGCCGATCATGTACGGCTGCAAATACTTAAACTTCTCACGTTCCAAATCTGAGATGGAGCTGATCACCCGTCAGGTGATTGAAAAAAGAGAAGGCTCCAACTGTCCGCAGGAAATTCTGGATGAATATGCAGATCCACATACAGAGAAATACGAGCAGATGGTACAGGATATCTGCAAGATGCAGAATTTTACTACTCTCCGTTATCACAGACTGGATGATCTTCTGGAATCCATTGGAATCGATCCTTGTAATGTATGCACATATTGTTTTAACGGTAAAGAATAAAAAATATTTTGAAAACAGAGAATTACTGTTTCAGATGAGCCTCATTAACTCCCGGTTGCATTTTGAGAATCTGCGGCTTATAATAAATGCGGATATATCTTTTGTGATATATCCGCGTTTTTTATGTCAGTTTTTATGTCATGGAAAATTATTTCGTAATGTTCCAATGACAGAGTATCACAAAAAAATTTCCAGGAGTATAAACATGATTTTTCCTATAAAAGCCATGATATTTGATGCAGATGGTGTCCTTCTGGACTCGCTTTCTGTCTGGAAGGAGCTTGGAAAACGATATATTACAGATCTGGGATATCAGCCGGTTGCGGGAATGGACGAAATCCTTTTTCCCATGAGTATGGAGCAGGGAGCGGCCTGGCTGAAAAGCAGGTTTACTCTTGAGTATTCCGAAGAAAAGATCGTGATGGATCTGAAAGCCCGGATCCGCAAATATTATTTTGAAGAGGTCCCGGCAAAATCAGGTGCCAGGGAGCTTCTTCAATGTCTTGCAGAACAGAAAATCCCGGCTGCGGTGGCAACCTCAAGCCCCAGGGAACATATCTGCCGGGCGCTGGAAAGAAACGGACTTCTTTCCTTTTTTGATAAAATCTATACCACCAGTGAGATCGGAGAAAGCAAACATTCTCCGAAGGTCTATTTTACAGCAGCAGTAGCACTGGGATCGGAGCCATCCCGGACGCTGGTTGTGGAGGATTCGCTCTACGCGTTGCAGACTGCCGGAAAAGCAGGATTTCTGACTGCCGGTATTTATGACGCATTGGGAGAACCGGATCAGGAACAGCTGAAAAAGGATGCCTATATCTACTGTCGGGATCTGACAGAGTTACAGAACCATATATTCACAGAAAATGGAGGAAACCAAAGATGAAAACAGCATTAACCATCGCAGGCAGCGATTCCAGCGGAGGAGCCGGGATCCAGGCCGATATTAAAACCATGATGGCAAACGGAGTATACGCCATGAGTGCCATCACCGCACTGACTGCCCAGAACACCACCGGTGTCACAGCCATCCAGAATGCAACCGCAGAGTTCCTGGGTCAGGAGCTGGACTGTATTTTTACGGATATCTTTCCGGATGCAGTAAAGATCGGAATGGTTTCCGAAAGTGATCTGATCCATATGATCGCAGGAAAACTCCGCTGGTATCGGGCAAAAAACATCGTGGTGGACCCGGTTATGGTTGCCACCAGTGGTGCAAGACTGATCAGCGAGGAGGCGGTGGATGTTCTGAAGGAAGAACTGTTTCCTCTTGCAGATCTTCTCACCCCCAATATCCCGGAAACCGAGGTGCTTACCGGAAGGAAGATCAAAAGCGCCGATGATATGATCGAAGCTGCAAAACAGGTTTCCGAGCAATATCACTGTGCAGTTCTCTGCAAGGGCGGACATAAGCTCAATGATGCCAATGATCTTCTCTATGTGAATGGAACATATCAGTGGTTTGAGGGAAAAAGGATCGACAATCCCAACACCCACGGAACAGGATGTACTCTTTCCTCAGCCATCGCTTCCAACCTTGCAAAGGGATTTTCCATGGTGGAATCTGTAAACCGTGCCAAGGACTATATTTCCGGAGCCCTTGCTGCCATGTTAGATCTGGGAAAAGGAAGCGGCCCTATGGATCATGGCTTTGCGATAAAGAACAGTTATACAGAGGAGGCATAAGATTATGACAGTTACAGAACGGATCACAGCTCTTCGAAAACAGATGAAGGAAAAGGGAATCGATGCTTATCTGGTTCCGACCGATGATTTTCATGGTTCTGAGTATGTTGGAGATTATTTTAAATGCAGAAAATACATCACCGGATTTACCGGTTCTGCCGGAACTGCCGTGATCATGCAGGACATGGCCGGACTCTGGACAGACGGAAGATATTTTATCCAGGCTGCACAGCAGTTAGAGGGAACGCCGGTTACTCTTTTTAAGATAGGAGAACCGGACGTACCAACGATTCACAAATTCCTGGAAGAAAATCTGAAAGAGGGAATGTGTCTCGGCTTCGATGGCCGTACCGTAAGCGCAGAAGAAGCAGAGTCGCTGGAAAAAATCCTTCAGAAAAAACAGATACGTTTTTCTGTAAATGAGGATCTCATCGGAAATATCTGGGATGACCGTCCGGCACTTTCCTGTAAAACGGTAATGGAATTATCCGAAAAATGGGCCGGAAGGTCCAGAGCAGACAAAATCCGGGAAATCCGCAGCAAACTGAAAGAGAAGGGAGCAGACCTCTTTATCCTCACTTCTCTTGATGACATTGCATGGCTTTTAAATATCCGCGGAAATGATATCCACTGCTGCCCGGTAGTTCTTTCCTATCTTGTGCTGGATGCCAGCGAGCTCCGTCTTTTTGCCAATGAAAAAGCCTTTTCGGATTCTGTTAAGGAGGCACTTTCCAAAGACGGTATCGCCATTTATCCATATGATGATATTTACACCTATGTACAGACGATCCCCGAAGAGAAAAAGGTATATCTTTCGAGAAGCAATGTAAACAGCCGGCTGGTCAGCAGTATTCCGAAGCAGGTAACGGTCCTGGACGGTGAAAATCTGACCCTTCTCCCAAAAGCCATCAAAAATGAAACCGAAGTCCAGAATGAAAAGACTGCCCACCTCAAAGATGGCGTTGCAATGGTGAAGTTTATCCACTGGCTGAAGAAAAATGTGGGAATGAAGAAGATCACCGAGCTTTCCGCTGCTGATAAGCTCTATGAATTCCGTTCCGTACAGGAGAATTTTCAGGGAAACAGCTTTGATCCCATCATTGCCTACGGTGCACATGGAGCCATTGTCCATTACAGTGCAACAGAAGAAACCAATATTCCACTGGAGCCAAAAGGGCTGGTTCTGATGGATACAGGCGGACATTATCTGGAGGGCACCACTGATATCACCCGCACTGTTGTACTTGGCCCGGTTACTGAAAAAGAAAAAAAATATTTCACAGCAGTACTCCGTGGACACCTGCACCTGGCAGCAGCAAAATTCCGTTACGGCTGTACCGGTCTGAATCTGGATACACTGGCCAGAGGACCTCTCTGGGCTATGGGAGAGGATTATAACCACGGAACCGGCCATGGCGTAGGTTATCTTCTCAATGTACACGAAGGACCGCAGAGCTTCCGCTGGAAAAGCCCTGCCGAGCATCCGGCGCCTGTTCTGGAAGAAGGAATGATCACCTCCGATGAACCGGGATATTATGCGGAAAATGAATTCGGCATCCGTCACGAAAATCTTGTAGTCTGCAAAAAAGCCGAAAAAACATCCTACGGCCAGTTTATGAAATTTGAGCCACTGACTCTGGTCCCATTTGATCTGGAAGGTATAGATCCGGGACAGATGGAAGCAGGAGAGCGCAAATTGCTCAATCAGTATCATGCCCTTGTGTACGAAAAAATTTCCCCATATCTGAATGAAGAAGAGAAATCCTGGTTAAAAAAAGCCACACAGGAAATATAACCCGGAATTCACTTTAATATTTCATTCCGGCAGATACCTTAAGAAATATAAAATCATTTCCGGGATAAGAATAAATCCTGACAGGGAGGTACTTAACGCCCATGAAAACAGAAAATATCATTAATCACTACATCGATCTCCACGCACATCTGGACGGCTGCATTACCACAGAGATAGCCAGAAGACTTGCCGCATTGCAGCAGATCACACTTCCGGCCGCCACAGATGAAGAGCTTCTTTCTCTACTTTCTGTGCCGGATACCTGCGAAAATCTCAATGATTTTCTGAAATGCTTTGACCTGCCTCTTTCCCTTCTTCAGACAGAAGAGGCATTGGAAGAAGCTGTTTATCTTATCCTTTCTGAAATGAAAGAAGACGGTGTGATTTACGCAGAACTTCGTTTTGCCCCACAGTTCCATACACAGAAGGAAATGACTCAGGAAACAGCGATCCATGCTGCATTATGTGGTCTGAAAAGAGCTCCCATCCCCGGTAATCTGATCTTATGCTGTATGCGCGGTGATCTTAACCAAAAAGAAAATCTGGAAACTCTGGAGCTGGCCAAAAAATATCTTGTTGAAGATGGCGGCGTGGTTGCTATCGATCTTGCAGGAGCCGAGGCACTCTTTCCAACAAAAAATTACGAAGCACTTTTTGCAAAAGCAAGAGAATATCAGGTTCCATTTACCATCCATGCAGGTGAGGCCGGAAATGCAGAGGATGTAAAAACAGCTGTCCATATGGGTGCGGTCAGGATCGGCCATGGTGTGAGGATTGCGGGAAATAAGGAAGTGATACAGCTTGTAAAGGATAAGGGGATTTTTCTGGAAATGTGTCCTACAAGCAATCGCCAGACAAAAGCTGTGGAAGAAATGTCTGATTATCCGCTGAAAGCATTTCTCGAAATGGGACTTAAGGTAACCTTAAATACCGATGATCCGGCGATTGAAAGAACAACCCTTTCCCGGGAATTCCGATATATGGAATCTCTGTTAAATCTTACCCAGGAGCAGAAAAGGCTGCTACTTCTGAATTCTGTGGAGGCAGCCTTTACTTCCAGGAACAGAAAATGGAAACTGAAAGAACAGCTTCTTTTCTGAACTGTATGAAAACTATCAGGCGAAAGGATAGCCCTGGACACCAATTTTGAACTGGAGAATGAAGATATGAGCCGTTTTTTTATTTCCGGGAAGGGCACTGCACTGTCGCATGTATTGGAATGATCATAAAGAATAAACAGGACATCCGGATAGAAAATTTCTCATTACCCCATCTTGAACCCAAAATCCTTTTATGATAGAATTGAAAAATTCTGTTGAGACGATACGAATTAACCGATGAAGAATGGAACCGTATAGCTTCATTACTGCCGCCTGAAAATTCTGGAAAACAGGGATGCCCACAAAAATGCAGCCGGACAATTCTGCATGGAATTGTTTGGATTGCTCGTAGCGGAGTTCCATGGCGAGACCTTCCAGAACGTTATGGTTCCTGGCAAACGGTTTATTCCCGTTTCCGTAAATGGATTGAAGACGGCACCCTTGATAATATTTTTCGTGTTTTGAGCTTAGAAGCCGAATTAACAGAACTGTCAATTGACGCTTCTATCGTCAAAGCTCATCAGCATAGTACTGGAGCAAAAAAAGGGGGCCTCCAAACGAAATCGGACACAGCCGTGGTGGAGCCAGCACAAAAATCCATGCAGTTGTAGATGCATACGGTTATCCGGTTTATTTTATGATCCGTGAAGGGCAGCGTAACGATATCAATTACGCAATCCCTTTGCTGGATCATGTCAATCTAGGAAATGAGAGTACAGCTAATTGAATGAATCGAAAGGCTGTACTTTTATTTTAACTATAAAAGTTCTGGACAGCTACACTATCTGTAAATTATAACATATTATGCATCAGCTGCGATACAGGTATTTCCACAACAGTTACAAAAAGATGGTGAACCGAACTGAATCCACCATCTTTTTTCTTTATCTTCTGTTATTAATAACCTCTCTCGCCATATCTGCAAGTTCTCCGGCAGATAATTTTCCATCTATTTGCAGCAAATCATACTGGATGCCATCCTTATTCCAGTTAACGCTTTGAACCTGACTGACTTCAATCTGAGAAGCACTGTCATCGTAACTGAATACAACTTTTCCACTGGACTGGTCTTTTTTATCTTGTTCTGTCAATTCGTAATCATCCGATACCACTTTATTTATATAATGTACATAATACAAATTTGTTCCATTTACAGTGGCAATAATATCACCTGACGGAGTAAGCTTTGAGTTAAATTTCTGCTGTTCAAACGATACAACATCTCCATTCTTCTGATAATCAAAGGACACAGATTTAAAATTCTCAATTACATTTGCATTGCCATCCTTAAAACTGTTTTTTATAATATTGCCCTCTTTGAAGCAGTACCCGTTCTCAAAGGTATCAATCAATACCGGTCTATACCCAATATCCTTTGTAATCTGTTCTGACGTTGGAAGAGATGTATAATCAGCACGTGATGCAGATGAACCTGTCCACATTGAAATCTTTCCTGTTGCTGCCATAGCAGTAACTCCAATTGTAAGTGTTGCAGCTATCAACAAAGGTAATATTTTCTTTTTTGATCTCATAGTCGTTTGCTTCCTTTCTGTATCTGCGAAGTCAAGTTTTGCATAAACTCTCTGTCTGACATTCTCTGTATCAATATCAAGAGCATTGCAGGAAATATCTGCCTGTTTTTGTATTCCCAATTCTTTAAGCAAATTTTTTCTTCTCATAATTTTTCCTCCGCATCCGATAACATTTTTCTGAGTTTTCTTTTTCCTCTTGAAAGTCTGGTCTTAACTGTAGAAATATTAAGTCCCATTGCTTTTGAAATATCCTTGATTTTTTCATCAAATTTATACCGTCTTACAAAAATCTCGCTGTCAGGTTCGCCAAGGCTCATAACTGTTTCCCATACATAATTATTGTGAAAATTCTCTTCCATGAAATTTTTGCCATCTGACAGTTCAATATCTTCAAGAGATGTATGATCCATCTTTCTGTTTATCCGTTTCAGAGCAAAATTCCGGGCAACAACAGCAAGATATGACCGTAATGTACCTTTCTGCAAATCTATCCTCCCGGTATTCTTCCAAAGTACAACAAACACATCTGCCACAATTTCTTCAATATCCTCTTTCGGCAGTGAATTGCCGGTCATATGATACAAAACAGTACTCAAATACGGCGTATAAATTCGGATTGCTTCATCTATTGAATTTTTTTCTCTGTTCCTGAGACGCTGCAAAAGTTCTGCTTCATCTGTCATATCAATCCTACTTTCTTTTTAATATTTTCAAAAATTAAAAGCTTTTAACCTTTACATTCTTATATATCCTGTCAAAGAGCAAAAAGTTTCAATTTTAGAAAATTATAATATTGATACACCACCTTACAACTTTTTTATAAAAAAATATCGTACAGGATTTCCTGATGTATAATGAATTTGGCATAAAACATTACAAAGGAAAGTGACCCTGTACGGCAAAAACATTATACAGCGAAAAAACACTGATAGGCAGACTTCAGCAATATTTTTTGATCTATTTTGAAACTTTTTCTGTTCCGACAGCAGATACCTTATTTCTGCTGATATTATCTATACTGAGCCGCACACAACGGTTCCAACTATCTAAATGGACACTGCTTTGTGAGAGTCATGCTCTGCGTACCTGTCTGGAATGGGGATAAAGTATCTCATCTTTCATTGCACATATACAGAGAAACTGGGTCAGAAAACAGCGAAAGCATATAGGATCGATCTAAGCAGTATTTTGGTTTAGTTGCTTGTGGAGAGCAAGACAAAGAGAAGCTTGAGGAATATATTACGGAATTACATAAAAAATATAAACACAAACAGAACAGAGATTAAAAAATCGGATATTTCGTTGGCAATAGAAGAGCCAACGGAAAAAAATACTTTTATGAGAACCGATTTCCTTTCCGATGCATCTAATTAGTGTAAAAGTAAACATGAATAGTAATCCAGCTGGACAAAAGGAGAAGACAAAGTTATGACAAAAGATGTATTTATTAAGGAGGTTCGGGATGCAGAAGCCATGCTGTATCATATATCGAAGTCCATTCTGAAGAATGACTCTGATTGTGGGGATGCTGTGCAGGAAACAATTCTTAAGGCATATGAAAAACTTTCCACTTTAAAGAAAGAAAAATATTTCCGAACATGGATCACAAGGATATTGATCAATGAATGCAAAGGGATTCTTCGGAAAAGAAAAAATGTTATTCCATATGAAGAATATATGGACAATATGAAAATGACTGAGGAGGACAGATACAGTCATCTGTATATGGCGATTATGGAACTTCCGGAGGATCTGAGAGTTTTGGTAACATTGTATTATTTAGAAGGATTTTCATTGAAAGAGATCAGTGAGGCTCTGGATATTCCGGAAGGAACGATCAAAAGCAGACTTTCACGTGCAAGAGAGTTTTTGAAGGTGCAGTTATCCGAAGAAGAGAAAAGACTGGCAACTGGGAAAAACAGCAAGCAATTAAAGAGAATAACAGGAAAGGGGAAAATGTCATGTTAGAGAAGAAATGGAATAATATCGCACCGGAAGTACCACAGGATTTTCATAATAAATTTGAAGATACACTAAAACAGATTGAACAGGCGGATTCAGTTGATAAAAAATACAAAAGAAAAAAAATCAGTGGACGATTATTGATTGCAGCAGCAGTAATCTGTACTGGTATGGCTGTTACTGTGGCTGCAAAAGAGTTCTTTAAATGGAATGATTACCTGGTGAAAAGACTGGATCCATCGGAGGAACAGCAGGAGACACTGCAGGAATCAACTTATATTCAGAATATAGACCAGTCTGTAACACAAAATGGTGTGACGGTTACCCTGACAGATTCTATTCAGGATCAGGGATTCCTGTATGCTTTTTTTGAAGTGAAAACAGATGACAGTATTTCTATGACTGATCATACTTCTTTTGAGGAGATGACACATTTTAAGATCGATGGAAAAGAAGTATATGCAGTGGACGATAACAGATTTGGAAGTTTCAATACTGGGGTAGGACAGGATGTGTTACTGAAAACAGATCAAAATTCTGCACATCTTAAACATTTTAACGCCTGTATATCTTATGACAGTGATTATGATCTGAGTAATAAAACAGTAGAAATCACATTAAAGAATCTTACGGAGGAAGGAGATTATGATACGACTGTTATTACAGATGGAACATGGGACTTTAAATGGACTCTGGGTGCAGTAAAGCCTCCGACAACTCTGGAAGTGAACCGGAAATGTGATTTTGGAGGTTATGAAATCACAGTGAAAAAAATGGAAGTAACGCCCCTTTTATGGTCATTATATCTTGATTATGATGAAGCTATGAAGGTGTATGAAGATGAAAAAAACAAATTTGAGTATGCAGGTACGGACTATGGCATGGATCTTTATGCCAGAACTAGTATTGACCAGGTGCGTTATAAAGATGGAACGGTTTTAACACTTGATAGGACCATGGGAGGCATCGCTGGCGGTGGAGAAAAACAGGATAAGGAAAACGGTGTCCTGATCATCAGAAACAGCTTCCCGCAACTGGTTGATGTAGATAACCTGCAGGCGGTACATTTTGGGAACATTGACCAGTGGCTTGAAGTGCGGGAATAAAAGTTTTTTCGGTGATACAGAAAAATCCTCCCATAATTAGAGAATGAGAAAATACAAAAAGAACCGATACAAGGTCTTTGCAAGACTGATATCGGTTCTTTTTGGCTAAGTCTGCCAAGCCCATTACCTTTAGGTGATGGGTAGTTGACTAAATATAGGCAACCGTACAGTCGGAAAAATGACTCTGTAACAAAAGACCGTTTTTCCGGCTTTTCATTTTATCAGCAGTGAGGCATTCATACCGTTTGAAAATCTGTGAGATCTGAGTCATTGGGGTATGTCATGACGGGTAATCAAATATATGACATAGATTCTGCAATTGTAGAAAATGGGATTGACTTTCTAATTCTACAGATGTAGAATTAGAGATGATTTCTACAAAAGTAGAAAAAGAAGGGAGAACACAAGCTGAGGCGCAGACTCACAGACCACTATGATTACGATGTGACCATGTGGGATTCACTTGTGATAAAAAAGTTGCTGCAGCGTATAAACTACATCAAATAGATACGGAGGATAAAATGTGTGGAATCTGTGGATTTACAGGTTATAGACAGGATCAGAAGACAGTAATTGAAAGGATGATGAAAGCCATTGAGCATAGGGGCCCGGATAGTGAGGGCTCTTTTTGCAGGGAGAAGATTACGCTGGGCTTTCGAAGACTTAGTATTATTGATTTAGAAGATGGGCAGCAGCCTATGGAAAGTGCGGACGGAAACCTTCATATTGTTTTTAATGGAGAAATCTATGATTATAAGGAACTGCGGGCAGAACTTGAGGCTTTCGGCATTTCTTTCTGTACCCATTCTGACACGGAGGTTCTGATAAATACTATTCAGCAGTATGGGGAGAAGGCACTGGATAAGCTCAGGGGAATGTTTGGTTTTGCTGTATGGAATGAACAGGAGCAGAGTTTGATGCTTGCAAGGGATTTTTTTGGAATTAAGCCTGTGTACTATGCCGAAATAGATGGACACTTTGTATTTGCTTCTGAAATTAAGAGTATCCTTGCATTTCCAGGCTATGAAAGGAAAGTAAATCAGAAGGCACTGGAGCAGTATTTGTCATTTCAATATTCCCCTCTGGAAGAAACTTTTTTCAGGGGGATTTATAAGCTTATGCCAGGTCATATGCTTTTATATAAAAACGGAAACTATGAGATAAAGACTTATTTCAAAACAAAGCTTGCACCAGGCCAATGGGACCGTAAGACGAATATGGAGCAGCTGCGGAATCAGCTTGCAGAGAATTTAAAGGATTCAGTGGAACACCATATGTTAAGTGATGTGGAAGTCGGCGCGTTTTTATCCGGGGGAGTGGATTCCGGTTATCTGGCTTCTTCCTCTGGTGCAGATCAGGCATTTACAGTGGGATTCGATGAGGGAGACCGATATAGTGAAGTAAACAAAGCTGCCAAAGTGGCAGAAAAAGCAGGTTTGAAACACCATGTGAAAATCATATCCAAGCAGGAATTCTGGGATGCCCTTCCAGATGTTATGTATCATATGGATGAGCCCCTTGCTGATGCTTCCGCCGTTGCACTCTATTTTCTCTCAAAAGAGGCGGCAGGTCATGTCAAGGTTGTTCTTTCCGGAGAAGGAGCAGACGAGCTTTTCGGTGGATATAATATTTACAGAGAACCGGAATCACTGAAAAAAATTGACTGGATTCCATTTGGTGTCAGACGTGTAATTGGAAAACTGGCTGCAAAGCTGCCGGATGTGAAGGGACGGGATTTCCTTATCCGTGCAGGAATGAAAGTGGAAGAACGTTTCATCGGAAATGCATATATTTACCGTGAAAAAGAGAAAGCGCAGATTTTGAAAAATAAAGTAACAGGACCTTCCACACAGGAATATTTAAGACCATTTTTTGAAGAACTTGAGTCAGAAAACAGAGGATTACTTCAAGACATGGAAAAAATGCAGTCTGTAGATCTGAGATACTGGCTTCCTGGCGATATTTTGCAGAAGGCAGATAAAATGAGCATGGCACATTCATTGGAAGTCAGGGTACCATTTCTGGATAAAGAAGTTTTTGACTTTGCAGCCAAGCTTCCGAAAGAAGCCAAGATTGCAGCGGGTACAACCAAATATATTTTCCGTAAAGCTGTTTCCCAATTCATACCACAGGAAACCGATGAACGTAAGAAACTTGGTTTTCCAATTCCAATCCGTGTGTGGCTGCGGCAGGATGACTGGTATCAGATGGTAAAGGAGTTATTTACCTCGAAAGAAGCAGAAGAGTTTTTTCATACAGATAAGCTTCTTTTACTTCTGAAAGAGCACAAAGAGAAAAAGGCAGATAACAGCCGTAAAATCTGGACAGTTTTGACATTCCTTATCTGGTATGATAGATTTTTTGCTACATGTTCGAAGTGAGAGAGTTGGTTATGAGACGGTAAAAATATAAATATACGAAAAATCCGTTGACAATGGTATTTGGGACTTTTATGATAAAACTTTATTTGTTTGTATAGAAACTTTCGGATTATTGGAGGAAGAGTTTAAGGAGTATGTGGGTGGAAATCTGAAAGATTTTACGGTTTTGGATGCTTTCGACTCATTGTTCTTAAATGGAAAGGCAAATCAGGAAGCGCAATTTCAGCAGTTTGCTTCCTTGGAAATCCACAATTGCAGTCTGTGGCATCTAGTAAAGGAGTTATATTACTATCCTGTATATTTGTTGGATTTATTCTTTTGTTACTTTACAGAGAAACATTTGTTCATCTTAGCATAATTTACAGAAGAGAAAAATATAGTGCAGGTAGTAGTGTAAGAAATGTGATCGAACCAAAAGACCTTGGGATGCAGTCCGATTGTGACGATGCATGTAACTGGGATGATAAGGAGAATATTTATGATTGAAGCTGTAGCAGTACTTCTTTTTTTTATAGTTGCAGGGACTCTATGGGGGATAATAGAAACTTTTAAATATAGGAAATTTTTTTCAAAAGACTGTGAAAACGGACAAATCTCCACTATTAAAGCGTACCGAATAAAGCGACGTGGATCCTGGCGGATTTTTGGTGACCGTATTCTAGATGAAAAATCGTTTCTGGTAATGAGGGAAAAGGAGTCAAAGTTAAAAATTCATTAATTCAATAGCGGGGTATTTTAAATGGCTGAACAAAATGTTTTTAATCTGATGCAAAACGATGAGATTGGGCTGTTGTGGAAAAAGATATATCAATTACATCAAAAAACCAAAATTTATCTACTTACAGCCGAAGAAATATCAGAAAATGGGGATGCATTGATTCAGCCATTAAAAGAGCACTGGGATGCATATGATCATATTGTAAGGATTTTTGCAAGCACAACCAAAAAAGTGCCGGAAGGATACGATTACTATTCTTATATCAAAGGAAACCTTGAGAAAGCATATGGACATGAGTATCGTGCTTTTTTTGATACGGCAGACTGGCTTGCATACAATCTGCGGCATAATTTAAGAGAGCGCATAAATGCGATTCCATATAATAAAAGAAATCAATTAATCCCAAATCGCAAAGAAACAATCAAATTATTGAACCAATACCCATTTGAAATTTCTAATCTACGAAATGACAAGGATATAGTAAAAGAGTCTGATTCGGATGAGACAATAAAAGAATATGAAAATTTGCTTAGGCAATTAATAAAGTTATATAAAGAAATTGATTCAATTTGATGTTGATACTAAAACAATTAATAGACTGATTGATCGTCGAAAGGTATCTGTTTGTCCATATCAGTGATATGTTACTCCATAAGGATAGTTCAGGAATATGTAGAATATTACACTTGCAAAAAAAATCTGAGTGCAGAAGTGGCAGACCTTTTTTACAAGTGTAATACGGTTTTGCTTTCAAGAGCGACTCAACGACTTGAATATCAGACAATTTAGAGGAATACATTTTATCTGGAAAAGATATTTCTTCAAATGAAAAAATAGCAAAGCATGAGGTCTGGGTGAAAGAATTGCTGAAAAAATATTCGGATATTAATGCAGAGAACATTCATGCAATTCTTCAAAAAGAAGTAGGACTGGTGTTTGTACATGTGCTGGAAGAGGCCGGAGTTTATAAATGCACACCAAAAGGAAGAGAAGATTTTATGCGTTTTGTGGACAGTTTATAGGATGTGTTTTGACCGTGATTATAATGAATGCTGTAGTATAAAGTACAAAACTACAGAATAAGAGAATATTTTATAACAGCAGTTGCAGCCGGCATCTCATGATATATAAAATGAGAATATCGGCTGCTTTTTATTATTTATTTTTACCCCTAAAAGGTAATCTGCTGAAAACCAAAACTGTAATTTGGATCGCAACTGAAAAAAAACAAATTTTTTTGTTACCATCCACTATTTTTTACGATATATAATATGAATGAAAATATTTTTATTCAAAAAGGCGCCTTATCTGTTGCTGGTCAGATTATGGACAGTGACTTTTATTTTAAAGAAACCCGGAGGACAACCTGTAAATGAATGATGATGAAATTATAAATCTGTTTTTGAAAAGAGATGAGAATGGAATTATAGAATTGAGTACTAAGTATCATCCCTATTGCTACAAGATTGCCTGGAATTTATTGGCGAATAGAGAAGATGCCGAGGAATGTCTGAATGATACCTGGTTTTCAGTATGGTCTCAGATTCCTCCTACGCAGCCTCCTGTATTGGCACATTTTTGCGGTCGGATTACAAGAAATCTTAGTATTGACCGTTTAAGGAAAAAGTTTGCAGGCAAGCGCCCAGATGTTCATATGGCAGATGTTATGGATGAAATGGAGCAGCTAAATGTAACTTATACAGTGGAAGAACAGCTGGCAGAAAAAGAACTGATGGAAACCATAAATCGTTTTTTGGAAGAAATGTCTCCAAGAGACAGAAATATTTTTGTACGAAGATACTGGTTTTTAGATCCTGTTTCTGCAATATCCAAAAGGCATCATATGTCAGCGGGAAGCGTGAAAATGAATTTATACAGAAACCGGAAAAAGCTGTTGAAACTGTTGGAAAAAGAAGGAGGACGCATATGAAAAAGTTTGATTTTTCAAAAGAATTTGGTAATATTGATCCGAAATATATAGAGGAAGCAGAGCGGGAATGGAGTGAAAAAAAGGAAAACCGGAGACTAAAAGGGTGGAGCAAAGCTGCTGCTGCCTGTGTGATCGTCACCTTGGGTTCTGTTATCTTTTCTAATCCACATATCCAGGCTGCAATAAAAAATATTACATTGTCCATAGGAGAAACACTTGGTTTCCCCAAAAGCATTGAATCTTATACGGAAGTGTTGAATTCCTCTAAGGAAGACAAAGGAATTACTGTAACATTAAAAGAAGTTGTTCTGGATAATGGGGTTCTGTTAACAAAGGTGCATGCAGAAAAAACATCTTCCGGGCAAAAGGGCACGGATGATGTCCAGGATGCCTGGTCTTTTGCCAATACACAGCTTGACATTGATTATCAGAAAACTACAATAAATGGACAGAAAATTGAAGAATACGAAAGCGGACACTATCTGCCGTATTCGGATGAGGATTTACTAAATACTGGACTGGATGAAAATGTCTATGATGCTGTTCTGGAATCCCGCTTTTCCCTTGATGAGGATTTGGGAGAAAATCCGGAAATACATTTGGTACTTGGTGCCTATCAAAATGAAAATCTTGGCGAAGATTATTTTGCAGAGTTTGAGTTTGATTTTTCTATTCCCCATGCGGAGCTTATGAAACAGACAGTTCATAAAAAACTAGAAGGTGTTTCTGTTAAAACAGAAGAAGGAACCGTAAAATTAACAGACTTTTCCATGAATAAACTGCAAAGTATAATTACGGCAGAAATTCCGGAAGGACTTGAGGAAAAGCTGTATAATGGTAATGAGATGATGCTTATGGGGACAGACAGTAAAGGAAATCATGTACAGTATGAACTGCGCAGTAATTCGGCAGATGGTAAATCTCAATGGAGTTTTAAAACCAGTTTCTGGGGCATGTATCAGTTGGATTCTGACGGCCCGGTTCTTTTGCTCCCGGATATTGACAGCGATTATCTGGAATTACAGCTTTATACCAGAGAACCTTACATGGCTACTGCAGACACTGTCTGGGTTGATGACGATTTTGTAGAAATTGGTGAGACTACAGAAGAGGTAGAAGAGGTTCCGGAGGATACTTTGGAGGAAAAAAATCCGTCAGATGCAGAGGATCAGGTTGAAACTCAAATTATCGGAGGGGCAGATGCTCCCACAGAAGTAAGGCTTCAAGACGATACAGACCAGAAAGAAAATACCGACGCAGCAGATAAAACGGATGAAGATTATGGAACCGAAGAAAGCGCATATGATGGAACTACAGGTGAAATCACTACAGAATCTGGCTGGACACCTGTCGGTGATAAAATAAGGATTCAGATTAGGTAGAGAAACGTGAATCTGTTTTCAAAAATTCCATGTCAAAAAAGCTTTGCATACCTGTTTTTTCGCTGTAAAAGGTAAATCGCTTTTCATTTAGCAGAATTTTTTTTATAATCCAAATGAGAAAGCAAAAACGATTGGAAGAACAGGAGCAGAGCAAATATGAATATTGGAACGCAAATATTAAAAATACGAAAAGAAAAGGCGTTGACTCAGGAGGAATTTGGAAAAATATTTCATGTTACCAGACAGACTGTGTCTAATTGGGAGAATGAAAAGAGTTATCCGGATCTACAGATTCTCATAGACATCAGCAACCGTTTTGATATTTCTCTCGATGTCTTAATAAAGGAAGATGCCAAAATGGTAAAAACCATGGACAAAGAAAGAGTTCTTGGATCATTGAAACGGGAAAAGTCTGTTATTGACTTTTTTACAGGTGCAGGAACTGGAATTGTAATTAGCTGCCTGTTTTCAGCCGATACAATGGCCAGAACGGTTACCATTGTATTAGGCGTGGTCATGATCGGAATTGGATGGTATCGCGAAGCAAAATATGACAAAAGATTGTTCAGATATATGAATGATGAAGAACGGTGAGGTGGAGAGCATGAAAATCTGGCGTGAACTGTTAGGCTATGTGAAATTGCTTGTAATAGTAGTGGCGATTATCCTGGTTATCAACAATGTTGTTTTGATTAACGCAAAAATCCCTTCACCCTCCATGGAAAAAACACTTATGGTGAAGGACCGCCTTTTCGGTTTTCGGGTTGCGTATGGAATCAATCTTAATTTGTTCGGTCATGAAATTTCTGAAAAGTTCAAGGATCCGAAGCGATTTGATATTGTAATATTCAAATATCCAGATGATGAAAGCCGTCTTTTTATCAAAAGAGTGATCGGACTGCCGGGAGAGGTAGTGGAAATCAAGGATGGGAAAGTTTACATTGATGGTTCACCAACTCCATTGGATGACTCTTTCATTCCGGAGAAGATGATCGGAAGTTATGGTCCATATACAGTTCCGGAAAACTGTTATTTCATGCTTGGTGATAACCGGAATGATTCGAAGGATTCACGTTTATGGAAAAACAAATTCGTGCGATTTGACCAGATTGAGGGGAAAGCTGTTGTAAGATACTATCCATCTTTCAAGTGGTTAGGATAATAAGAAACGCGAATATCAGTGGCTTATTAGGCACTGGAATATTCGCGTTTTTTATTTGATAATGGAAGTCGATTTTTGTCCTGTCTTGTGTGTCCCAAAAGTGCCTGTTTTACAGGCTTTCCGGGGTATCAGTCATTTTGTCTGGTATTGTAAAGCAGTGTCAGATTTGTCGTAAATGTCGTAAATTTGTGGTCAAAAAATGATGAGAAATGGAGAGTGCTAACAAAATGAAATTAAAGTATACGAATGTAAATGGATATCTGCTTCCGGATCTTACTTATAAATCCGGTGAGCAGATGGAGCAACTTGGCAAGTATGGTTTTCTTCGCAGAGATTATCTGAAAAACCATCGAAATTCAACCTATCAGGTGATGCTTCTGCAGGATACGATTGGAAAGCATCTTCTGGAAGTGGACAAGTATTTCCTATTATGTATTTAACATAATATATAACAAGAATTCTCCTACCTCTGCAGATAGTGAGATGAATTGTAGATCTGAGCATAAATGCTCAAAAGAATTTTATAAATAAAAAAGGAAACACTTGTTCCTGTAGATGACTTGTATTATAATGAAAAAGAACATATTGTTCAGTAATGGCAATTGCAATCATTTGTAAACAGGTAGGAATAAGGTGAGGAAAATAAATCGGGCAGTAAAAGTAAGAATCTATCCAAATGCAGAACAACGTGTACAAATAGAAAAAACAATCGGCTGCAGCCGATTTATCTATAACTGTATGCTTGCTGACAAAATGGAACATTATAAAAAAGAAAAAAAGATGTTAAGGAACACACCAGCCAGTTACAAGAAAGAATATCCCTGTCTGAAAGAGGTGAGAACTATCCCAAATAAGGTACAAAGTATAGATCATTTGTACTTATTGGGATAGTTTTATTTAAAGTTGACTGTATAAAAATTATTAATTGACAGACTATGTTATTTTACAATTATTCTGTCTTTGGTGCAGAACCAGTATTAGAGATTAATTTAATATACTGACTCGGTGTGACACCTATCCGGGAATGGTTCCTGGATTATCCGGAAACAGAGATCCATCACCGCCATGTTTCCCATCTGTATGGTCTTTATCCCGGAAACCTGATTACAGAAAAAACCCCGGAGCTTCTGGAAGCCTGCCGGGTGGCTCTGGAAAGGCGCGGGGACGAAGGAACCGGATGGTGTATGGCATGGAAAGCATGCCTCTGGGCCAGACTCCGGGACGGGGAACATGCACTGGGGCTTTTGAAAAACCAGCTCCGTTATACCAGGGAGGAAAATATTTCCTGTGTGGGAGGCGGCATTTATCCCAATATGCTGTGTGCACACCCACCGTTTCAGATCGATGGGAACTTTGGCTTTGCAGCTGCGGTTGCAGAGATGCTTATCCAGAGCAGGAAAGGGCATATCCTGTTGCTTCCGGCACTTCCGGATGAATGGAAAGACGGAAATGTCCGGGGAATGAAGGTACAGGGTGACATCACAGTTGATTTCGAATGGAGAGATGGCAGGATACACAGGGTTCGCCTCTGTTCTTCCCGTGAGCAGAAAGTAACGCTGGAATGTAATGGAATTTCAAAAACAATATTTTTAAGACCTGATGTGACAGAGGATATGATTTTGGGTTGATCCGTCCTGAAGGCCTGGAAATCATAGACAGCCGTATCATGTAAAAAGCACATGGTACGGCTGTTTTTATACCCTAATAGGACCTGATGATCATAAAAATTTTGAACGATTTCGGGAGTGTTTTTATCTGAGATAATTTTTTTAAAAATATTTGCAACCTTTTTAGGGATTCGCACGTCTAATAAGTAGAAGCACATAAACAAAGGCTTTTATACAACATTTCCTGACGACCGGTCTGATATAGGAGAATGGAGACGACAATGAATGAGGTTTTGATACGAAAAGCGAAGAAAGGCGACAAAGATGCTTTCTGCCGACTTATGGATGAGAATGTACAGAGTATGTATAAGATTGCGGCAGCATATCTGAAAAATGATGAAGATGTTGCGGATGCAATACAGGATACGATCCTTTCCTGTTATGAAAATCTGAAAAGTCTGAAACAGAACAGATATTTTAAAACTTGGATGATTCGAATCTTGATCAACAAGTGTAAGGACATGATACAGAAGAAAAAGCTGGTTACTTATACGGATCAGATGCCGGAAACACCTTTTCACGAAGAAGAATATGCGGCAATGGAATGGGCACAAGTATTAGAAACATTGGATAGCAAATATCGTTTGGTTGTTCTTTTGTACTATATGGAAGGATTTAGTGTCCGGGAGATCAGTGACGCTCTGGATATGAAGGAAAGCACTGTGAAATCTCGTCTTCATCGTGGTAGAAAACAGATTGCAGAGATGTATGGATATAAGGTTAAGGAGGGACGTGTTTAATGATGACTTTAAATAATAATGAGAAAGACTTCCAGGAAAAACTTCAAAAGGATACAGAAATGCCGGCAATCGTGCATGAACGTATCAATCAGGCATATCGATTGATTGAAAATAATGCTGTGTTACAGAAAAAAGCACCAAAGGATCCATATCACTGGATGAAAATTGGAGGCAGGGTAGCAGGAGGTATGGCAGCGGTACTGGCAGTCGGATTTATATTCTGTGCAACCAATCCAGTAATGGCAAAGAATATCCCGGTTGTAGGAGGGCTTTTTGAAATCTTGCAGGATAATGTAAGTTTCTTTGGTGATTTTTCGGATTATGCAACAACCTTGGAATCCGTTGATGGAACAACGGCAGATGGCAGTGAAGCAGATGGGGACAAGACAGGTAATGCCACTAGTGAGAATGCTTACATTAAAACAGCAGATGGGCTGACAATTACATGTTCTGAGGTATATGCCAACAGCCAGGCAGTCTATATAACTATGCAGTTTAAGAGTGATAAGCCATTTCCAGAAACGTCAACTAGGGCGGAAAGTGGAACACCGGTCATTGATCTGGATATGACTGGCGGTGTGGACTTTGATTCAGAAGCTAGTCCGGTGATCGACGGTCAGGTGGAAGGACAGTTTCTGGATGACAACACCTATGCATGCATTTTCCGTTATGATCTTGCTCAGGCGGCAAAAGACTATACGGAATATAATGAGAAATACAATGAAATGACACAGCAGGTAATGGATGAGATGGGAATAACTCAGGCGGACTTAGATGATCAGACGGATGAAGGTTATGCACTGCTGGAAGAGTTTATCAATAAAGTATCTGAGCGTGGTGGAGCATATCAGAAATATATTAAAGATATTGAGATTCCGGATACTTTTAATCTGCATCTGGATATCACGAAGGTAAGAGGGCTGAAAGCAGACTATGAGTGGTCAGAAGCGGATGATGAAAACTATGGAAGGGATGCCGGCTACTACAAATATGAAGGTGACTGGAGTTTCGATATCCCGGTTACAGTAGATAATTCCCGGACAGAAGTATTGGAACTGAATGATACAAACGATGCTGGTATCGGACTCAAATCCGTAATTCGTTCTCCGTATGAACTGACGGTAAATGAACTTTATAAGGAAGGATCCAACAGTGACTGCTTCATGGTAGCTCTTGATGCCAACGGAAACACACTTCCATATAATGAGTCTACTGGAAACTGTAATAACTTCGCAATTCAGGACAGGGATATTTCGACAGTAGATATTTATTTCCTGGATTATATCCAGTATATGGATGAACTGAAGGGGCAGCAGAATTTTGATAATCCTACGAAAGAAGACGGACAGAAATGGAAAAAACTTCTGGAGGAAAATGCAAAGTACCATAAGACATTACATTTTGACAGTGACAATGCAAAAAACTAATTGATTCAAAGAAAGATAAATAAGACATGAGACCAAAAGAAGTGATAGGGCAATCAATGAGAACCACAAAATCGGCAAGACCAGGTTCAGTTGTTTATGTGCCGATGGATAAATCGGAATTCAGATCTATTATATTTTCAGAAAAGAAGAAAAATAAAATCAAGAAAATTGTAATATTGATTATATTGATGATTTTTGTTATAGGCTGTTGTATTTATGCAGGTATATCTTATTATTACTCATATCACTTCTTTTATGGGACGACCATCAATGGGATTGACAGTTCAAATAAGACAGCATATGAGGTTGAGCAGGAGATTGCTGGGAAAAAGGATAACTATACTATTCAGGTAAGGGCAAGAATGCAGGACCCGCAGGCCATTACAGGAAAAGACATTGATTATAAATACGTATCCAGCGGTGCGGTTCTCCAGCTGCTGAAAACTCAGAAATCATGGGAATGGATCGGCAGTCTTTTTGAAACAAAAAACTATATGGTTCAAGAAGAGACTTTTTTCAGCCGGGAGAAACTGGAAGAACAGGTAAATTCATTAAATTGTGCGAAAAAAGAGAATCAGATAGCACCGGAAAATGCGTATGTAAGTTTTGTTAACTCAGAATTCACTATTGTGCCAGAAACGGAAGGCAACGAATTAAATACCAAAGAAGCTTATCAGATGATATGCAGGGCAATCGATAACGATGCGGCAGAGGTAAATCTGGAAAGTGATCCAAAGGCTTATAAGAAAGCAGATGTGACGAAAGAAAGTTCAGAACTTCAGAATATGGTAAATACATATAAGAACCTGACAAAAGCAAATATCACATATACATTTGGAGACGAAACGGTAACACTCGATGGGAATACCATCAAAAACTGGCTGCAGTTTGACGAGAAAGGGCAGCTGCTCCAGAATGATGAAGCCTTCCGGCAGCATGTAGTGGATTATGTGGCACAGCTTGCAGCAGATCATGATACAGTTGGCACTGAAAGACAATTCCAGACCACAAGCGGAAGGACGGTGTATGTATATGGCTCAGCCTATGGATGGAAGATTGATCAGGACAAGGAAGTAGCACAGCTCATGCAGGAAATTCAGTCAGGAACCCAGACAACCAGGGAACCGGTATATTCTATGAGGGCAAATGCACACGGGATCAATGATCTCGGAGATACATATATAGAGGTAGATCTTACAGAGCAGTATATGTGGTATTATCAGAATGGAAATATTATTTTCCAATCAGAAATCGTATCCGGACTGCCAAGCGATCCGGATAGAAAAACACCCCCTGGAATATTCACACTGAATTCAAAGAGCAGTCCGTCCGTGCTGCGAGGTGAAATGACAGCAAATGGAACCTATTCTTACGAACAGCCGGTAACATACTGGATGCCATTCAATGGAGGAATTGGCTTTCATGATGCAGACTGGCAGCCGTATTTTGGTGGTGACAGATATCTTACAGGTGGTTCTCATGGATGCATCAATCTTCCACCAGAAAATGCCGGACAGCTTTATAGTCTTATTCAGTATGATGTCCCGATAATTTGTTTTTACTAATTCTATATTCAAGATGTACAGGACAGGAGCTAAGTTGTAATGCAGCTGGCTCCTGTCCTTCATTGTCAACAGTATCAGATTGGCGCATGATCACCATTTCGGTAATCCAGAACAAAGCAGGCATGATGTGGAAGTGGCAGAGCGATTGGTAAAAGCTAGCAATCTCTTCCTTTCACAAAGAGTGAAGAAGAGAAGGCACATTAATGGGATTGACGTATCAATACTGGAACCATATAATGGGTACAAAGAAAAATTTATTTATGGAAACAAACACATTGACAGAGCATGCAAAAGTGCTGTGATTAAAGTTTAAAACGAATCCTTATGAATATCATAAGTAATGCTGTCAAATACAATAAAGAAAAAGGAGTAATACTGCTTAGCTATTATGAAACACAGGTGGATGACAGGCATATACTTTTTGAGTTCCACTGCAAGGACACCGGGGTTGGAATGAGTAAAGAATTTCAGAACCATATTTTTGAACCATTTACTCAGGAAACAGGTGGTGCAAGATCTGTTTATGGAGGAACAGGTCTTGGTATGCCAATTACAAAAAAACTAATAGAGAAAATGGGCGGTACGATTAAATTTGAAAGCGAGAAAAATGTAGGAACCACATTCATGGTACAGCTTCCATTCCTTATTTCTACTGATATGAAGCAGGTAGAAGGCCAGGAAGATGATGTATCAATTGAAGGCATGAGAATCCTTTTGGCTGAAGACAATGAATTAAATATGGAAATTGCGGAATTCCTTCTGACAAATGCAGGAGCAGAAATTATAAGGGCTTCAAACGGCAAGGAGGCTGTTGAAGTATTTGCAAAATCAGGTGTTGGTGAGATCAATGTAATTCTGATGGATATTATGATGCCAGTTATGGATGGACTGGAAGCTACCAGAGAAATACGTATAATGAACAGAAGTGATGCATCTGCTGTTGTGATTATAGCTATGACCGCCAATGCTTTTACAGAAGATAAGACTAAAGCACTGAAGTCTGGAATGGACGATTATCTTACCAAACCACTGGAGTCAGAAAAACTGATTCGTGCCTTAAGTAGATATAAACACAATTAACAGTAACGTTCTTATTAGCCTGATTCAGCCATAGAAACAGGGTGTGGTACGAAATATTATGCGTAAATTTATAAAATGGAACAGTAATTCAGACAAAGAGGGGCATATCAATTGGACAATGATATGCTCCTCTGCCGATGTTTGTTAACTGATGCATTTTGTTTATATATTCCCTTATTTTGTACATGGACTCTTTTATATGGAAGGTGTATAGTGAATGAAAACTATATGATGAAAATTATGGAGGCATAAGATCATGGCTGACTTGATAAATTTTGTTACGCTGTTGAATGGAAAATTTGATAATAAGGATCAATTTGAAAAAATAAGTAAGACAAATCCACAGTATCCATATGCAAAGCATATCAATACAATATGTAATTCCAGAATTGCAAATCTCCCAAATGGTTTCGAAGGCGTATTTATGATTGAAGAGAGCTATTATTCTGTACAGGGAACTACCCGCTCTTCTTCACATTTGTTTCTTTTCATGGAAGAAAGTAATTCAATAAAACTTATTTCTTATGAGATACCGGAAGGATATGATAAAAAGAATTTTACTTACAAAATGTTCAAAGGTGCCGACTATGATCAGCTAAAATGTTCTGCAAAATTTACTCCTGCATTTTTCAGAAAATCAGGTGATATATGGGAAGGCGGAAGTGTAAGTATGTTTTCTCCCGTATTGAAATTTTCTCTGCATGAAAAGTTCACTGAAAATCAATTGGAAGTATCAGAGTCCATGGAAGTAAATGGGAAAAGAACTTTTGGTTATGATGAGCCGATTATTTACAAACGAATAAAATAGAACATTGACAGGAGATGCTCTGCTAAAAAGATTGATTTATTAAGAAGAGCAGAATTCCTAAAGAAAGAGGAATACGTATGAACATTGTTTTTTCATCTGATAAGAAAGAATATAATACTATTAAAAAAGGTACTGAAATACTGCTGGCTGAAAATGACGGTTTCAACCAAAACATAGAATTGTTTGTTAAATTTCAGGACAGACCAGAAATATTGATCAATAAAAGAAAAAACCAGATTCATATCATCTGTCGGGAAATATCTCATTATTACCGGGCACTTAATTATGCCATACATCATATGGAAGAGGATGAATTTCAATATCAAGAGCATGTCTGCTTTGAAAGAAACGGTCTTATGCTGGATTGTTCCAGAAATGCTGTATTTACAGTTGAAAAGGTGAAATTCCTGATCAGGACACTGGCAAAACTTGGAATGAATGTACTCATGCTTTATACAGAAGATACCTATGAAGTAGAGGGGCAGCCTTATTTTGGGGCTTATCGAGGAAAATACACCAAGGACGAAATAAAAGAGCTGGATGCTTACGCTTCCATGTTTGGGGTAGAGCTTGTTCCGTGTATTCAGACCCTGGCTCATCTGCACAATGCGCTGAAGTGGCCGGGAATGGATAAGATTCGTGATTCTGCGGACATTCTCCAGCCTGAAAAAGAGGAAACTTATCAGTTTATTGAAAAGCTGCTCAGCTCAGTAAAAGAGAATTTTTCTACCAACAGGGTACATCTTGGAATGGATGAGGCTGTCATGCTGGGACTTGGAAATTATCTAAAAGAAAATGGATATAAAAAAGGGTCACTGATAATCAGGGAACATTGTAACAGGGTCGTAGATATTTGCAGAAAATTAGAATTAAAGCCTATGATATGGAGTGACATGTACATTACAGCAAATTCTACAGGCGGATACTATGATCTGCCCGAAAACACGGACTGCTCCAAATGGGAAAAACCGAAAAAAGATTTAGGATTAGTATATTGGGACTATTATCATGATGATACCAGAACCTATGAAAAAATGCTGGATATCCATGCGCAGCTTTCGGATAACGTTATTTTTGCAGGAGGATCTTGGATTTGGAACGGAATTTCCCCCAATTATTCTAAGACCTATGCGTGTACCAAGGCAGCTCTTTCTACTTGTAAAAAATACAATATAAAAGAGGTGCTCTGTACAGCATGGATGGATAATGGTGCAGAAACCCCGGTGGATGCTTTGCTTCCGGGACTTGTACTTTTTGCACACCTTGATTTTCACGGAGACTATGACGAAACAATCCTTAAGCAGGAGTTCAGGAACTGCACAGACGGAGAATTTGATGATTTTATGGCACTTGACAATTTTGATTCCTTATTCTTAAATACGAAAGAGAATAAAGAGGCTCAAAATCCTTCAAAATATCTGTTATACCAAGATCCAATGTTAGGCATTTTTGATTATCATGTGAAAGAAGCAGGTGTCAATACAAAATCTTACTACCAAAACATACAGAAATGTATGAAGGAATGTGCAAAAAAAACAGGAAAATATCAGCTTTTATTCTCATTTTATGAAAAACTGGCGGCGGTATTATCTGATAAAGCCGATTTGGGCATGTGTATAAAATCAGCATATGACAGATCGGACAGAGCAGCGTTGAAAGATATCAGTCAGAATGTTATTCCTGGAATCATCTGCAATCTGACAGATATGAAATCATCAAGAGAAAAAATCTGGATGAACGATGCAAAGCCATTTGGTTATGAGATTCTGGATATAAAAATTGGTGGCGTAATTACAAGACTTAAAAGTACAGGATACCGGATTGATAATTATCTGAATGGAAATGTGCTTCGTCTGGAAGAGCTGGAAGAGGAAAGACTTCCCTATTTTACCAAAGGAATGGACAAGCGGGAGAACTTATGGAATCGCATCATCAGTGGATGTGATTTGAATGACACGATCTGATAAAGGTAAATGAAGGGAATCAGGCTACATATGAAAATTCTAGTGATTTTAATAATTTTTGTATTTGCATTGTCTCTCTTTCGAATGATTCTGGAATGGAGTAAAAATAATAATAAATGTTCTCACCAGCGTTATAAACGATCAGAAAATAACGGTTTATACAGGAAATCAGAACTATTCTCACAGAATGGTTTTGGTTTCCTTTTTTGCTGTTACAAATCAGTTACAACTGCAATATAAAATTTAATGTATAATTAACCTGTGAAAAGATATTTATAAAAACATGTGAGGTAATAATTATGAAGGCAAGAATTCTTGTGATAGAAGACGAAATGTCAATCAATGACCTGCTATGTATGAATCTGGAGATTGCAGGGTATGAAACAGTAGGATATCTGGATGGAAATGAGGCATATGAAGCAATTATTCAAGATCATGCGTTTCAGTGTGCACTTGTAGATATCATGCTTCCCGGAAGAGACGGCTATAGCCTGTTACCGAAATTGAAGCAATATGAAATTCCCGTAATATTTCTTACTGCAAAGGGAGATATCGCGAGCAAGATAAAGGGATTAAAAGACGGTGCGGAAGATTATATTGTAAAGCCATTTGAAATGCTGGAAGTGATGGTCCGTCTTGAAAAAGTACTGGAACGTAATGGCACTGTACAAGAACAGATTCAAATTGGTGATGTCATCATTGATACTGCAAGTCGTACTGTTACAAAAATGGGCATGGAAATCTATTTAAAGCCAATGGAATATAACTGTCTCATGGTGTTCGCTAAAAACCCGAATAAAGCACTGACCAGGAATCAGATCCTGCAGGAACTGTGGAATGAAGAGTTCTGCGGAGAAACAAGGACTGTGGATGCACATGTGGGTCGTATCAGGAAAAAGCTTGGCTGGCAGGATAAGATTAAAACAATTCCCAGAATCGGTTACAGACTTGAGGTGGATTTATGAAACTCTTAATAAAGATTTTTTCTCAGACTACATGTATCATTCTGTTGGTATCGTTAGGGATCTTTCTTTATACCACTTATTGTTGGAAAAATCAGAGTATACAGAATATCAACAGTTATGAAAGCAGTATATTTAGAACAAATATCTTACAGTTTGAAAATAAAACAAACCTTTCCGACGGTCAGAAACAGAATACCGACAACGAAATGCGCCCCCAAATAGTTACTTATGCTTTTCGGCAGGTTTTTCATGACAGCGCGGTTTTATATCTTGATGGAAAAATGACCTATAATGGAACTGTTTATGAATTCGATGTAAAAAAGTTAAGAGAATTATGTGCAAGTAAGGCAAACATGGTGGATCATGGCAGCAACAGTGATGGTCATGGCCCTATGATCAGTCAGATAAATGGAAGGACACTTTTGTTATTTTACTATGGCAATGTAAATATGGGATATCAGATTGTTACTTATAAAGATATAACAGATGTAATAGAAAAAAGTCATCTGCTGTTTTTTCAGACGGGTGGATTTACTTTATCTTTGATCGTGGTGATGGGAATTATCCTTTATTTGAGCCTTAGAAAAATCACAGCACCGCTTACAGGCCTAAGAGAAGCTACGCTTCTTGTTTCTGAAGGTATTTATGATTTTAAAGTACCGTCAGAGGGAAATACAGAACTTGCGCAGATAGGTGCAACCTTTAATTTTATGACAGGTAAAATAAAAGAACAAATTGAAAGTCTTTCTAACATAAACCGGACACAAAAACAGCTTATTGGAAGTCTGGCTCATGAGCTGAAGACCCCAATGACTGCAATCATAGGCTATGCAGATACATTGCTTACTGTGCGCCTAACCCCAGAAAGGCAGGAGAAGGCTCTGATTTATATTGAAAATGAATGTCGCAGGCTGTCAAGACTTTCTATGAAAATGCTGGAATTAACCGGACTCTACGAAGCTTCGGAAGACTCATTCAATCCAGCTGAAATACAGGTGGATAACTTCCTGAAAGAAGTAAAAGAACTTATTGATTGCAGGCTTCAAGAAAAAAACATCTCTCTTGATGTATTTTGTGAACCAAAAGAATTGGTAAAGAAGTTTGATCAGGACTTAATGATAAGTGTAGTGACAAATCTAATTGATAATGCAGTCAAAGCTTCCAGGAAAGAATCTAAAATTGTGCTTGAGGCAACCCCAGACCATCTGATGGTTCAGGATTTTGGAAAGGGAATACCGAAAGAGGATCTGGAAATGGTGACGGAACCATTTTATATGGTAGACAAATCTCGTTCCAGGGCAAAAGGAAGTGTAGGGCTCGGTCTTTCTTTATGTCAGAAAATTATAGAACTGCACGATTTCCAACTGAAGATTGAAAGCAATCCGGGAAAAGGAACTACCGTCTCTGTTTTCTGGTAATCACACTAACGTTTACATATCAGTTACAAATCGCGAAAGATTTGGTGTAATGCTCGATGATATACTTATAACAACCTTAGAAAGGAGATATTACCAGAAATGAGAAAAAACATAAAAAAGTTTGCAGGAATAGTGCTTTGTATTGGAATGTTTACAGGATGCGCACAGACCCCGGATTCTTCTTTGGTAAAGCCGAAGGGGAGCAAGGCTGTAGATGCTTATACGGAAGCGGATGATGTTAGCGGTTCTAAAGGAGAAGCATCTGAAAGCAAGAACGATGACGGTTCAGAGTCAAAGACAACCATCAGGAATCTCATTGATGCTCCTCAAAATTATAAAAGCCATGTGGAAGATGACAGTGCCAAGCTCGTGGTAAATACAGATGCAAGCGTAGAAATTCCGGAAGTGGAAAAGATATCTGCTATTTCTGTCACTGCGGCAGAAGTCACCCAGGAGCTTCTCGACCGTATTACAAACGCATTCTTCTCAGAGGCAAAACTTTATACCATGGATAGTTATTACGTGAAGACAAAGGATGAAATTAAAAAAACTCTGGATGAACTAAAAGAAGACGTTGCAAACGGAAACCTGGATCCGTATAACTATGGAACAAACGATGATGGGAATTATGTCTATGATATCTATGAAGATATTGAGACATGGGAACAGGAATACGAAACTGCTCCGGAAAAGAAAACCCTGACAGAGGCAAAACCTGTTGCCGGAAATTCTTTCAATTGTATTGCACAAATGCCAGACGATTCACAATACTACTATATGATATCTTCCGATGGTTCCGATACCTTATCAGTCAAGATCAAGAAAGCAGCAAACAAGGGCGGGAAAAAAATACCGGAAGATGCAATGTGGTGTGACTACGGATATTCTGAAGAGGAAGAAAAACCCACAGAAGAATCTATCGGGCTGTCCCTGGATGAAGCAAAAAAACTTGTAAAGGAAAAATTTGAAAAAATGGGCATCACAGATTTACAGTTTTCTAACTGGAATTACGCGGTGTGCAAAAGTTTTGAAGGCGATAATAGTTCAGGTAATTTTGGAAATGGATATAGAATTGATTATGCACGTACCATAAATGGTGTGCCGGTAACTCAGACAATTGCAGACGGTGGGGCATTGGAAGATATGGACAGCACGATGGAAACATGGTCTTATGAAAGTCTCTGTTTCTATGTCGATAAAGATGGCATAGAAAGCATGACTTATTCAAATCCCTACACAATTGGTAACATAAAGACAGAGAATTTAAATCTTCTTTCATTCAGCGAGATTATGAAAATTTATGAAAAAATGATGGTGGTAACAAACGCTGATAATATGCAATATGAAAATTCCAGAGTCTATAATATTGATCGGATCGTTCTTGGCTATGCCAGAATATATGAGCCGTCTACTGACGCACACACAGGTATTTTGATCCCCGTCTGGGATTTTTTCGGCAGCATGACTTCAGAAAGTGAATATAACGGAGAAACAGAATCAAATACCAGTAAAGATCCGAATGAAAGTTTCCTTACCATTAATGCCGTGGATGGCAGTATCATAGACCGGAATCTGGGTTACTGACATGAGACAGGTATTTGGAATTGTAAGGTACAATTTCTTCGGATTTTTACGCAATCCCAAAGTTATTTTTGTATTTCTGTTAGAATTTGTACTTAGTTTCCTGCTTACAGGCAGAATCATGGTTGTAATGGAGACCTACGATACACCGGTACAGGCCATTGAACCATTTATCTGGACATTTGGGGATGGGATAGCAGTACTGTCCAGTTCGCTGCTCTTGCTTCTTATGTTTTCTGACCTGCCGAAGATGACACCTATTACTCCATACCAGCTGACCCGGACAACCAAGAGGAAATGGCTTTTAGGTCAATTCATTTATGTTATTCTTGTAACTGTTTTATATACGGTTTTGATGCTGCTGTTTACGGCCGTGCTGTGTATGAAAAAGAGTTATCCAGGTAACCTGTGGAGCGAAACTGCAGCCATGCTTGGTTATTCAGAATTAGGAAAAAACCTGCAGGTCCCTTCTACAGTAAGGGTCATGGAAAGTATCTCACCCTATGGCTGTATGCTGCAGGTTTTCTTCCTTCTGTTTTGTTATTCGCTGACCTTAAGCTTTGTAATCCTTGTAGGAAATCTCTATAAAGGGAAGACTAAGGGGATGATTTTTGGCCTTCTTTACAGTGTTTTTGGTTTTTTATTGGACCCGAAAGTACTGGCTGCAATTTTACATAAAGAAAAATACGAAATGTATCAGGTAAATGTATTAATCTGCTGGATCAGTCCTCTGAACCAGGCAGTATACGGAAAACATAACTTGGGTTATGATCCATTGCTCCCGAAAATCCCGCATTCCTATATGTTTTTTCTGGGTATTTTAGTTCTTCTTGCAGTTTTTGCAATTAACCGGATGAAAAAATATACCTTTGAATTTCTTGGAGAAAAGACATGATCGGAAGGGGGAAAACCTATGTGGGGTGAAACAAAACGTATGTTTTTTAATAAGAATTTTCTGGCAGCATGGCTGATAGCCTGCATTTCCATAGCCATTGGACAGACTTATCCCAGCTTAAAAAAAGCACTGACATGTGGTACTTTTATCAGTATACTGGAAGGTTCCTTAAAAAGTCAGGCAGTATCTTTTGCCATTCCGGTAGCAGCCGTATTGCCATGGAGTGATTCCATTCTGCAAGAATATAAAAGTGGATTTTTAAAGGAGATACTTCCCAGAACGACTCGCAGACAGTATATCGAAGGTAAAGTTTTTTCCATTATGGTATCTGGTTTTATGGTCTGGACGTTATCTATACTAACGGTACTTTTTATCAATTTTATTGTGTTCTATCCGCTGGAGATAAAGGGTGCTATTCAGAAAGAAGCACTTCTGGACTTACTCATGAAGGCATTTCGGACAGGACTTATCGGAAGTATCATAAGTACTTTCGGTGGAAGCTGCGGGATTTTATGGGATTCTGCTTACATGGCATATGGAATCCCTTTTGTAAGCTTTTATTTCGGAATTATCCTTCATGACCGCTATTTTAAGAATCAGATATGGTTTTATCCAGTAGAATGGATACTGGCTGATGAAAATTGGGGACCGGACAAAATAGGAGTTTGGCTATTTCTACTGTTGTTTTTATTAGTAATGCTGGGAATTCTGGGAGGTGTTTTATATGGAAGATTGGAAGAAATCTGAAGGGACATTTAATCTGGCCTGTGATCTGGAAAGAGCAAGTGGAATGATGCAGAACACCTGCGTAAAAATAGAACACGTGACCAAACGTTTCGGTGAAGACATCGTGTTACAGGAAGTAAATCTTTCCCTGAAAACAGGTAACGTCTATGGGATTGTTGGAAATAACGGTTCAGGAAAGACCGTCCTTATGAAATGCATCTGTGGGTTTCTTCCTGTAACTACGGGCGCTATTTTTGTATTTGGAAAAAAAATAGGCCATGATGTGGATTTTCCTGAAAGTCTTGGAGTTATTATCGAGACTCCCGGTTTTCTTACACAATATACGGGCTTTAAAAATCTGGAGATCCTGGCAGACATGAATGGCCGGATCTCGAAGGCCGATATCCGCATAGTCTTAAAAAGGGTAGGATTGGATCCGGACATGAAGAAACCAGTCGGAAAATATTCCCTTGGAATGCGTCAACGCCTTGGTATTGCACAGGCCATTATGGAAGATCCTCTGTTTTTGATCCTGGATGAGCCGTTTAATGGACTGGATAAACATGGCGTGGAAGAAATAAGAGAACTGCTGCTGGATTTAAAAGCAGCAGGAAAAACCATTTTGCTGGCAAGCCATAATGAAGAGGACATCAGAATCTTATGTGACCACGTATATGAAATGGATGGAGGAATCTTAAGAGAAAGGACTGCCTGATAATGAGAAATTTATTTGTAAAAACGGCATTAGTATTGTGTACGACAATAATATTTCTTCCAGCTACCGTTTTTGCCACAGAGCCTCAAAACACGGAGATTACATCTGCTGAAGAAGGATTTACGGACTCAGATCCGTCCGTATCTTATGAGAATGACAACTCGTTAACCCTTGATGAAAAAGAGGATGATTCTACGAGTACCGAACCTCCGGCAGAGGATGAAAAGACTCCTGATAAAGCTGATAGCGATAAAGAAAATCCGGATCCGGATATTTTTACATCAGGAAATGACTTTGGTGATGGTTCTAAATCGAATCCGTTTCATGTTGTAATAGACAGTGATAATCCGGAAGACGGTGACGCCCCGCAGATAACAGATCCGGTTATAGACAACGGAGGGTATTCGGGCGGTGGGGGAGGAGGTAATTCAACATCAGACTCATCAAGTGAAAAAATATTACATAAACCGCAGGTATTATTAGAAGACAGCAATCTTTCGGGTGGACGATTGGAGGCTGGTTCTACAACAGAAATGTCGCTGACATTTCGAAATAAAAGCTGCAGTCAAAATGTATTTGGTTTAAAAATTTCCCTTTCTACAGAGAACAAAGGAATCGAATTTGAGAAAAACTCTTTTTATGTACAAGTCCTGGCTCCTGGTGAAGCAATTACCTTGGAACAGATGATTACTATAACAGAAAACTGTGATCCTGGACAGGCTGTCATTACTTTTTCTCTGGATTATGAAGATTCAAAAGCAACGGCAACTACCGGTACAGAATTACTGTCTTTTCAGATCATCCAACCTGTTCGTGTTAAATTGGAAGCTTCAGATATTCCATCTGTTTTATACACTATGGATACAGTAGAAATCCCGGTAAAAGCAATGAATCTAGGAAGAGACAAAATATATAATGCAAGTGTCAGCTTAAAAGCTGATGAATTAAGCTCAAACGATACTGCATTCTTAGGGACCATAGAGGCCGGAGATTTATCCCAGGGAAGTCTTCGCATATATGTAAAAGGAAAAACAGGAAAATGTGCAGGTCAATTAATCCTTACGTATGAGGATGCAGATGGCAAATCGTATGAGGACGAAATAAAATTCGATTCTGAAATCAAAGAAACCCAGATAAAGTCTTTAAAGGTTGAAGATGACCAGGAGAAAACCAATAACTGGTGGTATTCCATAGCTGCAGTTGTTGCAGTACTGCTTATTTCCATAATCTTGATTCTGGTCAGAAAGCTTCATAAGAAAAATATCCTTCTCGAAGAAGTGAGAAAGGCGGCCTCTCATTGAAAAGAAAAAAAATAGACAGCTTTACCTTATTTGTCATACTTTTGCTGTCATTGATATTGACATTATTAGTGATGCTGCTGGCGGGCATGAAAGAAGAAAAACGGCAATTTGCTGTGTTGCTCCCACTTGGAGATCTGACTTATGATGAAGATTTTTTGCAGAAAGCGAAGAAGATAAAAGGTATAAAAGAAATCTGGCCAGTCATAGAAGTCCCGGTTGTCATCAAAATTGAAGATTATACGGAAACAACGACTTTTTTAGGAATTGATATGAATGCGTTTGGAAAAAATCCAACTCAGAATGAACTGGGGAAGATGCCATTGTTATTGCTGGGAAATGGTTCCCTACGGGATATGAAAGACTATAATAATCATGCCATTTCAAAAAAACAACAGGAAAAATTTTTAGAGATGGGTGAAAACCTGAATATTTTTTATTCCCTGGATGAAAAAGAGAAGGAAACTTCCAAAGCCACGGATGATCTTACCACTTTATCCGGCAATTCCGCAAGAGAACCGCAGACCTCATATATGCCCTGTAAAGCCGCTGTAGTAATAGAAGGCAACGAAATCTACATACCCATCTACCAGGCACAGGATCTCTGCAGAGAAATAGGAGAGCCTTCTGAAATCAGTAAAGTATATCTAAAAATAAATGGAAAAAATAACCTGGAGAACGCAAAGAAAATACTTTCAGGAATTTAACATAATATATAGCAAGAAGTCTCTTTCCTTTACAGATGTGCAATGAATTGTAAAAGCACTGCACGAACGCTGTAAAAGCAAAAAAGAACACTTGGTTGGTGATGCAGTTCATGGTATAATAGTATCAGTTGATAACATAAATGATAAAAAAGCTAATTTTGTTAAAAAAGGATCACAATGTACATTTAGAATATCAGATTTACCGCCTTTTGATCATGTGGTTGTAATGTTCCGTGCATAGCCCAGAATGGAACTAAGTAAATTTATCAATGTCTGTCCCTTTTTCAAAATCTGAGATTTAATTGGCAGAAGTATATCACATGATAATGTTTATGGTATGAAAAAAAGCTTTCGTTGTAGCCTATGGTTCTGCATGGAAAGTTATTGGATAAAAGATACTGATTAATACTTGGTAAAATGAGGGAGCTCACAAATGAAAAAAATTACAATTGCCTTAATTATGGTTATATCATTAATAGCACCAATTCAGACAATGACGGAGAGTGTTACCCAGAACGGTACAATAATAGAGCCTTTGGAACAGAATATTGAACAGATCATCGATGAAATCACTTCTGAACCGCGTCCAATAAATTCTGATGCAATACAGAATGTAAAAGAATATATTAGTGAATATTTTGGCAATCTGGGATATGACAATATAGAATACCAGAAATTCGAATATAACGATGAAAACAATGAGAATGCAATAAGGCATTCCTCGCAGGCGGATGTGTTTCTGGCATCAACAGCCGAGGATGCAATTGTTGACGGCATTGGTGAAAATATCATTGTGACAAAAAACTCATCCATTGATACTACAAAAAATCTGATCATAAGTGCCCATTATGACAGTGCAGAAGATTCGGTGGGCGCCAATGATAACGGTTCCGGAGTGGCAGCAGTGCTTGAACTGGCAAGGATTTTAAAAGATACAGAGATGCCGTATAATATAAAATTCATCCTGTTCTCGGGCGAAGAGAAATATATGCTGGGTTCAAGATGGTATGTTGGTAAGCTGACGGAGGACGAGCGGAAACAGATCATCGGAGTAATAAATATTGATACTATTGCAGAAAAAAGTGATCTGGGTTATATGGCGATGATCGAAGGAAACAAAAGACCAGACAATGCGGAATATGATGATGAGGGATTGAAAAAACTGGCCGAATTAAATAAAAATAGTATGTCAGAACTATTTACACCCAATGACAGATTTTTCCTGACAATGGCAACCAACAGTGACCATTATCCGTTTGCATTAGTGAATATCCCGGCAGTATCAATTGTCCAGGACTGGCAAGATGGTTTGAACGTGAATGATAGTTCTGATGTGAAAGAAAATATGGATATACAGAGAATTGTGGAAGTGATTGATCAGGTTATGGAAGTACTTCCAACGATCAATTAAATTTATATCAAAAATCTCCCACTAATGGTAGTGCCAGATAAAAAACATTGTAGAAGTCAGTAATATTAATGTTTTTCATGGTGCTAGCACGGTGTGAAGTCGAAATAATCAAATACTGACAGAGACTAGGAGGTGGAATAATGAAAAAATGGATTGTGATGCTGGCGGTACTTGTTATGTTCTGTCTGGCGGGATGCGGGGAAAAGCCGATGACAGCAGTGTATTTTCATACAGATGATAACAGCTGGTATTTTGCGGATCTGGACACGGACACGATTTTCTCCGGAACGATACCGGATAAGCTTACGGATGAGAATGGAAAGAAGCTGACAGAGGAAGATATGACAGACGGAGATGTTTACCTAATCTATGGAGATGGTATCATGCTGGAAAGCTTCCCGGGACAGTATCCGGGAATCACAAAGATGGTACGGAAAGAACAGGGCAATCAGGAAAAGGCCGATCATTACCGGAAGGAGCTGCTTTCCATGATGCGTCCGGTGACTGTAGAGTGATAAAATAAAGCTTTTTTAGAAAAATATTAAAAGAAAATATATATCCATTTCTTCTATATTTTGATAAACTATATATTAAGACCACTGAGAAGAATAAATTTTAACATGATATATAACAAGAATTCTCCTATCTCTTCAGGTAGTGAGATGAATTGTAGATTTGATCATAAATGCTCATAAATAACCCATAAATCCCATAAATACCCAAAAGATTTTTGTAGATAAAAAAAGAAAACACTTGTTCTTGCAGTGGAATTGTATTATAATAAAGAAAGAACATATTGCTCGAAAAATGATAATTGAATTCGTTTACTTATACGTAGGAATAAGGTGAGGAAAATAAACTGGGCAGTAAAAATACGAATCTATCCAAATGCAGAACAACGTGTACAAATAGAAAAAACAATCGGCTGCAGCCGATTTATCTATAACTGTATGCTTGCAGATAAAATGGAATATTATAAAAAAGAAAAAAAGATGTTAAGGAACACACCAGCCAGTTACAAGAAAGAATATCCGTGGCTGAAAGAGGTGGATTCATTGGCGTTAGCAAATGTACAGATGCATCTGGAAAACGCATTCCATAAGTTTTTTCGTGAACCATCTGCAGGATTTCCGCGTTTCAAATCAAAGAAGTCATCAAGAAAATCCTATACAACAAACGTGGTGAATGGAAATATCTTTCTGGAAGGAAAATATTTGAAACTGCCTAAGATGACGGCTGTTAGAATAAAGCTTCACCGTCCGATATCAGAAAAATGGAAATTGAAATCTGTGACAGTCAGCAGGGAGCCATCCGGAAAATATTTTGCCAGTCTTTTATTTTGCTGTGAAAACCAAACAGCAGAAAAAAGACCGGCAGAAAGATTTATCGGGATCGATTTTGCGATGCATGGAATGTGTGTGTTTTCTACCGGTAAAAGAGCCAAATATCCGATGTTCTACCGAAATACAGAGAAAAAGCTTGCATGGGAACAGAGAAAGCTGTCCAGATGTCAGAAAGGCAGTCGGAATTATAAGAAGCAGAAGAAACGAGTTGCACTGTGCCATGAAAAGATCCGAAATCAGAGAAAAGACTTTCAGCATAAACTTAGTGCCCGTCTTGTCGAGAACTATGATGCAGTATGTGTGGAAGATCTGAATCTGAAAGGGATGGCAGGAGAACTTCATCTTGGAAAAGGCGTACATGATAATGGATATGGCCTGTTTCTGTCTATGCTGGAATATAAACTGGAGGAACGTGGAAAATATCTGATAAAAGTAAATCGTTATTTTGCATCCAGTAAGATTTGCAGTGTATGCGGAAAGAAAAAAGAAGAATTGTCTTTATCTGATAGGATTTATCACTGTGAATGCGGATACAGAATGGACCGCGATGTAAATGCAGCAGTTAACATCATGAATGAGGGAAAAAGAATCTTTGCAGAATGTGCATGACAGCACAACAAAAAGTCCGTAACCGGACTAATAAAAATCGCGGGGCACGCGAGGATAGCTTGTAGATACTTGGTTCAGTAGAGCCATTGAGCAAGAAGCCCCCACTTCAAAATCAAAGATTTAAGTGGTGGGAGCATGTCACTTTTCAGGTCTTTCTGGGTGGACAGGAACAATAATGGTCTATCCGGGAGGGTCTTTTTTTATTGCAGGAATGGCGTAAAATGGTACTTTTGATGGAAATATGATTGCAGAAAAATGAAAAAAGAAATGTTAGTTCTGACTATCATGTCCAGTATGCCTCAAATCATTTGGAGAAGGCGAAGGACGTGTTTATGAAAGTGATGAAGATCCTCTGGATTTATATAGCCCAGTGGAAGAAAAATAGAAATTAAACTGAGATGATAAAAAAATATTAAAAAAAGAATTGACAATTGTATTCTACAGTTGTAGAATACAATTAACTTCTACAGATGTAGAAAATAAAATTCTAGGAGAATCCACGATGAAGACAAAACTTATGACACTTATGACGGTAGCAACACTTGGGATTTTTTCAGCTGCAACGGTTATGGCAGCAGGAAATAACGATTTCTATACACAGCCGCCGGCTGGATCTGAATGGGAAAAAGCAGATACGGAAGGTACCTATGCAAGCTATACGAACGGAAATGATTATGTAAATATCTATAAATATTCACTGGAGGATGTCAAAACAGGGATTGCCAAATGCAATGACACATACGATGCCTGCTATCAGACAATTTATTCAGAGGGAAACAGCCTGTACATGGCAGTGGGATATGCAAAAGATGCAGATGACATCAGTGACGTCAGAAAATTTGTAGAATATATTTCTTATCCTGGAAATCCTTCACTTACCAGACAGGAGAACGAAAACCAGACCGATGATTCTTCTGATGATTCTGATAAGGCAACTACAGATACTGCCAGTCAGAAGTCAGGAGGAGATTCCGATTCCTCCGATACAGAAGAAAATGCTTCTGCAAAATCCTCGGACAGCAATGATGATTCCGATATCCTTTCTACCTCACCAATGACATTAGTTGACAGTGATGGAAATACTATTGAGATTAATTACATTCTTCACAAAGATTATTCTTGTGAATATCGTGGAGATGATGGAATGAACTATACCGATAATGGGGATGAGACTTATACCGACGAAAATGGAAATACCTACTCAGCTCTGAATGATGATACTCATCATCTGGGACATGCGTTGGAACAGCATGACCTTCAGGATGCAAACGGTAATACTGTGACGGTTACGGAAACTACAAATGGTGATTATTATTTCCAGGACGAAAATGGTACAGGATTTACGGACAATGGAGACGGGACATGGAGTGATGAAAATGGCAGCAGCTATACAGAAATAGACTGATAGTGGTCAGTAGCTGCAGGAATGGCAAGGGCATTTGCAAATTGTGCAAAAGCCCTTGCCATTTCCGTGAACCGTGGTAGAATAGAGTTATTCCTACATTTGTAGAAAATATGTAACAGGGGAGGTATGAAAAAGTGAAAAAAACTTACCAGAGACTTCCGGAATCAGAACTGGATATTATGCTCGTTCTTTGGAATAATACTCCGCCGATGACCAGACCGGAGATTGAGAAAGTGATCAATATGAAGAAAAAGCTTGCATCAACAACAATTTTGTCATTGCTGACCAGATTGGAGAACAAAAATTTCGTGGAAGTGACGAAACAGGGAAAAATGAATCTGTATACACCCCTGGTTTCGCAGTCAGATTATCAGGCACATGAAAGCCAGAGTGTTCTTGAGAAACTTTATGGGAATTCACTAAAAAAGTTTGTAACTTCACTTTATCATGGAAAGAAGATCAGCTCAGAAGAAGTCCAGGATCTCAGTGAATTTCTTAAGAACCTGGAGGACAGGGAGGAATAGCAAATTATGGAAGTTCTTATTCTGCACATTCTGAAACTGAATGTTATTGCAGCAGTAGTAATTTTACTGGTAAAAGTGCTTGCGACTCTGTTTAAAGGACGTGTATCAGCGAGATGGAAGTACCTTATCTGGCTGTTGATTACGATAAGCCTTTGTGTTCCGGTGCGCCTTCCGGCGAATCTGGCACTGGTGGATTTCAAAGTACTTAGAAGCAGTCAACAGAATACGCAAAGCCCGAAGATAACGGATTACGCAGTCAGACCAGAGGAAAGTCAGAAGATAACAGAAAACGTATCATCTGCGAGCAAAGACATGAAAAATCTGACAGAAATCCCGGAACAAAAGAGAACTGTCAGGTACGAATCAGATAAATGGCTGGGAATTGTGGCTGTGATTTTTGCTGCTGTCTGGCTGAGCGTAGCGGTACTTAAACTGACAGGAGAATTGCTGGCATATTATTTTTCTATAAGGAATCTGGAACGGATGAGTCTACAGGTAAGTGATACGGTGAGTATTCAGATGTACCGTGCAGCGTGTCAAAAGAAGCACGTACGCAGAATACCGGAACTCAGGCAAAACGCAGGTCTTACCACACCGCTTCTTGCAGGACTTTTACATACAAAATTGTATCTGCCAGCAACCGGGTATTCAGCAGAAGAAAGAAAACTTATCTTTTACCATGAACTTACACATTATTGCCATCGGGATCTCTGGTATAAGATGCTCCTTCGAATCTGTGCATCGATATACTGGTTCAATCCCTTTCTTCTTATCATGCTGAAAGAAGCGGATAAGGATATTGAGAATCTGTGTGATACAGCAGTTGTTCGCAGAGTTAATAAAAAGGAACATAAATTATATCGACAGCTGCTTCTCAGGACAGTAGCCATGGAAAATCAGATTCCATATGTGACAGCAAGTCTTAATGACAGCGAAATGGTGTTTAAAGATCGGATTCTGTATATGGTGAACATTCGGAAACTCCGCAAAGGAATTCTTCCGGGAATTCTTGTGACGCTGCTGCTTGCAGGCGGTAATCTGGTATTTAATGTCTCTGCCGGGACAGATACAGTTTCAGTAGAGACGGAGAAGTCTGGTATTGAAAAAAATGCAGATCCAGAGAAAAATAATGTACCGGATTATGCACCGTTTTCTGAAATGGTAACTATGCAGAAAGCTGCTGAAACACAGGACGAAGGAGGAGTGACAGAGAATACAGATACAGAGGATTCTGTAGACGAAGAGGAAAAAGCAGATGCGGAAACAAACGATGAACCTGCCATGGAAAACAGCGGACAGGTAAGTGAAACGACCGATGATGGAATTACCTCTGACAACAACGGGTCTGTTTCATCTTATGAAAATCTGCCAGCAGGCGTACCATATACCAGTGGATTCAGTACTACTTCCGGTGTAGCATCAATTGTAGCACCGGGTGGAGGAGATGAAGAATCCAGAGTTCTTTACGATAACGGAGATGGGACCTATTCTGATTATTATGGGAGCCGATACAGTTATCAGGGAGATGGAAACTGGGCAGATGCCAATGGAAATTCATATCGTACCTGGAATGACGAAGGTTATCATTTCGGAAACCAACTGGAACAGCATGAACTCCAGGGCAGTAACGGTACTGTTAATGTAATAGAAACAACAAACGGAGATTATTATTATTGTGACGCAGATGGGGTCGGATACACAGACAATGGTGACGGCACCTGGACGGATGAGAATGGGAACATCTATACAGAATAAACAAAGAAGCAGGACAATGGGGATGCTACCCAATGCCCTGCTCCTTTGTTTATTCAAGATGACCCTGAAATCTGTTGCTGTTGAGGAAAATTCAGGCTCATATGCCGCTGTATATCCAGGCAGCTTTTCGGTTTCACTGACGACTTTGCATAGGCCACTTCCACGGCGTTCCATGTATTTTATGCGGTGGAACAGGTCAGCAATCACAGGGTTTCGTCGCATGGAACGGATACTGTAAATATCGTATTCCTTATCGTCCAGCGCATCATCAAAGATAGAGCTTTTTTCCAAGCCATTCCACTGGGTACAGAACATACGGGAGTTATAAACCGTGTGCTGATCGGTCATGAGCTTTCCGCATTGGTCAAGAACCCATTTTTGTTAGCCAGACCGAAGGAGATATAATCGGATGGCTCAAAGCGGAGGCCAATCCGTTTCAGATAGGCTGCTTCAAAAAGTGTAAAGCTGTAATCCTTTTTTACCGCGTCTGTTGTTAGGATTTACTGTTTTAAGGTTATGATTGTATGGAAGGTACCTGAATCGTTATCATAATACATTTGCAAATTTCCGTGGTACTGTTTTACAACTTTTTTAATGCTTTTGATTCCGAAACCATGTCTGCCATTGTCTGATTTATGGGACACAGGAACTCCTTCCTGATTATACACAGGGGTATTTTGACAGGAATTGATGAGTATGATTATGACAAAGGGTGAATTTTCTTTTTTTTGTACTGTAAGCTCTATAAAAGAATCCGGGATATTTTCTGCAGATTCCATTGCATTCTCCAATAAGTTACAGAATAGAGATGTCAAATCGTGCTGATATATATATTGTACAGTACCGCTTCTGATGTCGGTATGGAAATGAATGTGTTTGTCATTGCATTGGCGCTGATAGCGGCAAAGAATGGCATTCAGCATTTCATTGTCGCAGATATTTGTGGTTCCTCTTAAGTCAGAAGATTCCATAAGTTGTTGTATATAGGCATTTATTTTATCAGAATCATGCTTTTCGTTCAGTAATTTGATCGATTGAAGATGTTTCTTTATATCATGGATTAAAATGCTTTGGTTTTCGTTTTGTGCAAGCATCATTTCATAGTATTCAACAGAATCGGATTCTTTCTGGAGCAACAACTGCAAATCGGCATACTCCTGTGATTTTTTTTGGTTATATTGGTTGATTCCAAATACAAGTAGGTTAACCATCAGCAGAAAAACTGCACAAATAGTCACTAGAAAATCAATAGGTGGAGCAAATGTGGATGTTTCACCAATAGAAAGAAGAGTAAATATAATAAAAATGGAGGAAACTGGAATTAACATCAAAAGAATTTCGGAGTGACCGTATTGTTCTTGATTTAATTTTTTTCCTTTGAACAGATGAATTAATAAATAGATGACTGCAAAAAAGAAAATCTTGCTAAAAACCGTATAAAAAACAAGTCCGGCATCTGTTTCTAAGAGAAAATGCGGAAAAAATCTTGATATAATCCCCAAAACTGCAATTTCAGATATACCCATAATTGCTGTAACTATAGCCGAATGGAAGAGTGCTAATAACAACTTGAGTTTAAACAACACATAAAGAAAAACAGTGTTAAACACAAAAAAGCTGACGACATTTAGTCCTGTTTGTTTGAGCAGGGAAAGAAGAAACAATATTGTATAAAGCGCACTCAATAATGCCAACCTTATTTTACTGCCATAAGAGGAGGTAAAAAGGTTGGATGTGTATTGCCATAGTATAACTGCTTCTGTAAAAAAACTAAAAAGAAGTAAAACGATATGTTCCATTTATTTTTACCTCATACTTTCCAGATATAGTAGATAAGCATTTTTAAAGGAACTGTATTTTCTACGTGTCAGATAAGCTGTGATCTGTTGATTCGATAAATGTATGGCGGAATGATCAAAGTCCACAATATGTTCGAAATTAACAATAAAACTCCTATGTGTCTGGAAAAAACTGTTTTTGGGGAGTTGTTCCAGCCAATGAGCCATATTATGAATAGAATCAAAATCTTGCCGGGTAGTATGTACAATTACTTTTCGTCCCTGTGCTTCTATTGCAATAATCTGTGAAGCAGGAAATGAATATACTCCCTGCTTAGTTTCAACAGGAATTTTGGTAGTAATGGAATTGTAATATGCTAAGGCATCTTTCATATTTCGGAAAAAACGCTGCTTGTCCAAAGGTTTGGAAAGATAGCGGAATACATGAAAACGCATTGCTTCATCCAAATATTCGGAATATGAGGTCACCACAAAAATAATGACATTTTTGTTTGCTTTTTTTAATTCATTTCCTACATAAATTCCATTCATACCGGGCATTTCAATATCCAGAAAAACAATATCTTTTTCGTTTTTATCAGCCAATAAAGATTCGCCACTGGTAAAGGAAACTAACTCGGGACATTTTAAATGATTTGACTCAAAGTAGGATTCAATATATTTCTGTACGTGTTCAATTATCAGAGTATCGTCATCACAAATTAAAATACGCATTTTTGCACCTGACTTTCTAAATGAATGTATATTTACATATATCTTATCATATAGAATTTCCAAATGCAAAAAATGCGTATGAAAAGACATTTTAATTACAATTTTGGTTCGTTATGTGTTTTTGTTTTGTTATTTCGTTTTACAAGCAGTTCGATAAAGTCTCCGGCAAGTTCTATGTCGGATTGATTACACAACCGTAGTTTATCAATAATATCCTGTGGAATATTATAAGCATGCATGCTGCCAAGCAGAAGGTAGTCTGGTGTAACATTGAGTAGATCACAAATCCGGATGAAAATATCCAGACTTGGTTTTTGCCTTCCGTTTTCGATTGATGACATATGGTTATTGGATATATTTAATCTTTCAGCAAGCTCTGCCTGTTTTATTCGCAGTTCTTTTCTGCGGATTTTGATTCGGTTTCCCATATCTTCATATTGAAATTCTATTTATTCCACCTTCTTTCATTAAAATTTTATCGATAGAACCTAATAAAAAAAGAAAGTAATAAAGAACTATTCTGCAACACATTTAGTAAAATTCCTTTACACATAAAAAATTCTGTATCACATTCTGTCTATATAAACTGTTTTTCGGTTGGAATATTACTGACAGCAGGATTACAAGTACCTTGCATCGTTAAGAAAATATGTAAATTAACCAAAAAAGCACGATAAATGTTGTTTGGTGCAGAAAGGGTTGAAAACTTGAAAAAAATGAAGATAATGAGAATTGTCATTGATTTCATAACTGAGAAGTAAATTTTACGAACGTAAACATGGGAAAGGAGATCAGTATTATATATAGTAATGGCGTGTACACTGGCAATTTGTGCCATTTAAGCGCTTACAATAAGATATTTTAATTTATTTGAGATAGAAGAAAGAGTATGAGATTATGAAAGAATATAGATATTTAATTGCTTCTATAATTTGTCTAGGTACGGTAAGTATGGTGGGATGCTCTAAAAATGTAAATAGTATAGAAGAAAAGTCAGAAATGACAATGGATGATGAAATAAATATAGAAGAAAACAGTATAACGGATCAAGGTGATATTCAAGAAACAATTACAGAAAATCTGACTGTAAATACAAAAATAGAGATCCCCGAAAAAAGTTTTGCAACATATAATACAGAATATAAAAATTTTGATAATGAAAAAATTGTTGAGCTTTTATGGCCGGAAAGTAGTGAAGAAGAAATTCAGATTAATGAATATGATGGAGGTGCCTCAGAAATAACTTTTCAGGATGAAACAGTAGCATTAGGAGCAGGTGTTATGAAATATGATAAAAATGATGAAATAAAATATTTATCAAGTCTTGCATCCTATGCGGAAGAAAATGCTCTTCTTGAAAAAAAGAATTTATCATTTATGAAAGAGGAAGAGGCTATAAGCAATATAGAAGCATTCTTGTCGAGTTTGGAACTGGGTACCAGTTTAGGTGAAAGAGAAACTTTCGCATTGTCAAAAGAAGATATGCTTAGCATACAGAATGCTATGAAAAGTGATGAAGACTATAAAAGCTTTTATGAGTCTGGCAAATTTCAAGAGCAGATATTTGATGCAGATGACGAAATGTACTATATAAAATATTCATTTAGTTTGGATGGGGTACCAGTTTTTGGAGAAGGCGATCCTACAGTTCAAATGTCAGGAGGAGTGGAGCAACCGTTACTTGCGGATCCTATGGGTGCTACATTTTTATTTTCAAATTTGGGAATCTGTGAAATAAGATTAACTGGAATGGTAAATCAATTGAATATAGAAGCTGAAAATCAAGAAATAATACGATTTGATGGAATAAAAAAAGCATTAGTAAAAAAATTTGGAGATGTTATTTTATCTGATAATTATAACCTATCCAATATGTGGTTGGAATATTTTCCTAAAAGAAAAGAGGATTCTTTTGATAAAGTGGAATTGATTCCAGTGTGGTGTTGTAAGTTTGATATAAATGGTGATATCAATGTTGATTATGCACTTCGGTTTAATGCAATTACGGGAGAAGAAATATCATGAAAAAAGTATTTGCTGTTGAAATGAAACGTGCAATAAATATAGGATGGATCATAAGTATTTTAGGTGTTTGTTTTTCTATATGTTTTGATTCCTGGAATGATCTGATGAGAGCTTTAACATCGCATACGGGAAGCATACACTATTTTTTTTGGAATTCATCATGGGGAGGAGTTTGTCGCACTTACTTTTTGCCAATATTTGCCGCTATTCCTTTTGCCACAAGTTTTTGTAAGGAGTATAAAAATCATTCTCTTTCATTTATTGTTTCAAGAGAAGGAAAAAAAAGATATTGTACAGTGAAATATGTAATTAATGCATTATGTGGTGGTGTTACAGTGGCGATTGGTACTGGAGTTCTATTGCTAGCACTTTCTTTTGTTTTGCCTATGGCAGATTCTACCTTTCAAGATGCAGTTGTTTCGGATAGATTCCACGCATGGATTGCATTATATCATCCGTTCGAATATGGAATGTTAGAGGTATGGTCGGGATTCTTGAGAGGTATATTATGGTCCAGTATTGCATTATGTGTCTCGGCTTATATATCGGATCCTTTTGTAGTGCTTGTATCACCTTACTTTGTTAGTTTTTTTATTGTTCAGGCATATCGTATGGGTAATGTTGTTGATAGGTATCGTTTGGATAAACTGTTGACAGGGAATGTAATTATTCAATCAAGCGTACATACTGTTTTAATATGTACAATAGTTGTATTATTAATAGTGATTTTATTTGGAATTCTATTCCGAAGAACAGTTTTAAGGAGGTTGGAAGATGGTGTATTTTATTAAAGCACTTCGCATTTCAATCTATAATTTAAAAAAAACCATATCATCAATACGGGTACTAACAGTTTTACTTATTGTAGCAGGATTTATATTACAAAATTTAGAGGCTGTTTTGAATTTTAGTAATCTTGTTGGGGTAAGAATAACTCCATATGCATTTCCTCATTTAACTAATGATTATATTTGTCAACTTGTAATAATGGCAGGGGTAATTTTCATTTTTTCTAATGCGCCTTATGAAGATGATGGGTATTTTTATATGCTATCACGTTCAGGAAAATTGTCGTGGGCATTAGGACAAATATTTTATAGTATTAGTATTTCGTTAATTTATATTTTATTTTTGTTGTTGGTTTCTGTGCTCCCACTGGTTGGGAATATGGACATAGGATGTGAGTGGGGGAAAATATGGGGAACACTGGCAAAAACAGATGCAGGTATACAGGTAGGGCTTTTGTTTAATGTTTCAGAATATATGGTTAGTCATTATAGTGCATTATTTGCTTTGATGATAAGCGTTATATTAGAGTGGTGCTGTGCAAGCTGGTTGGGATTGTTGATCTATTTATTGAATAAATTGACAAGTAAGGCAATAGGGACTTGTGCGGGTGCTTTGTGTGTATTATTTGATATTTGTATTTCAAATGACTGGATGGCTTGGGCAAATCGTTTTTCTCCGATTACACTAGCGCAAATAAATACATATTCGGGTATTAATTTAAAGTATCATATTACATTGAAATATGGTATCTTATTTTTTATTATAGGAATCTTGGTTTTGAGCATTTTATGTGTTTTAGTAAATTATAAAGAAAATACCGAAATTAGGTTGCAAAAGTTGGAGGTAAAATGGAGAAAGAAGCAATGATATCAATAGAAAATCTTAATAAACAGTTTAAGAATCAGTTAGTACTAAACAATATTAATGTGAAATTTTCAAATGGGCATATCTATGGAATTATTGGAAGAAATGGTTCTGGAAAAACAGTTTTACTAAAATGTATTTGTGGATTTTTAAAACCAACAACAGGCGTAATTTCTGTGAATCATAAAATTGTAGGAAAAGATATTGATTTCCCAGAAAACTTAGGCTTTATTATTGAGACACCTGGATTTTTGTTGAATTATTCTGGATATAAAAATCTTAAATATTTGGCTTCAATACGAGAAAAAATAGACAGTAACGAAATTAAAGAGTCTATGTCATTGGTTGGTTTGGATTCCGCAGACAAAAAACATGTGGGTAAATATTCGATGGGAATGAGACAACGATTAGGTATAGCACAGGCAATTATGGAAAAACCTGATATTCTGGTTCTGGATGAGCCAATGAATGCATTAGATAAAAATGGAGTTGAAGAAATGAGACGATTATTCTTGAAAATGAAATCAGAAGGAAAATTAATTCTGTTGACGAGTCATAATCGTGAAGACATTGAAATATTATGTGATGAAGTTTATGAAATGGAAGAAGGTATACTTAACAAATTAAAAGAGAATACAGTAAATGAGTAATATAATAATCTATGTGGTCAGGCTTGGATATCAAAAAGTAATAGATGTTTCTGTTGACTTATAGTATTGAATACAAAACATTCAATATAATAAAAGAGTTATACATTTTAGATTTAAAAAAAGTCTTAAAAACAGAAAATATGCACAGGGAAGATATTATCAATTCAATTATTATCGGATCACGTTCATCCCAGAATCCAAAAGATTTGGAAAACTACTGCAGACATCTTGGGTTGCATAAACTGGCTCAAAATATAAAAGTATCTGATTGTCCATTGCGTTAATAGATAAGAGGTTCCACTTACAGTGTGGAATCTCTTTTTCTGTCGAAACTCATCTATCGATTTTTGTTGTTGCCGGTTGCTTCATATAGTACACTGTCGTTATAATTATTAACCGGCAATGGAAAGAATGAGGAAATCGTATTGGATACCACAGATTACACTTCATGTGCAGAGATTGAAGAAGCAAAGAAAGCGTTTTTCGAAACCAAAAGGAATCGAAAAACGCTTTTTCATATATGACATATAAAAAATGGAATCATAAACGATAGCAATATTATTTGCGAATATCTACCAGTCCCTTTTTCAGTATATATTCCGAGAACTCATATGAAGTTCCGTCTCCAGTCACATTCAGATACAGATTTTTGAGGTCGCTTTCATTTACGATCCAGGCCATGTTCAGCTGTACACTTTCGCCTGGTTTTATAGAGGAAATATAGTTTCCACCGTTGCCATAATTTTCAGAGACACTATAATATACCATTTCTCCAGTCTTTGCCACGCCGGTCCAACTAATGTAGTCATAACCATCGCCGGCCTGTTCTGTTGGAATGTAAAGCTGTGCTTTTCCATTTTCCTTAGTCAGGGTCAGTAAAGCACCAAGATAAAGCATATGGTCGATTTCCTCATTTGAATGATTGGTATAGGTAACTGTAACGTAGACCAATTTCTGATTCACTTCCTCTGACTTCACAATTTCATCCAGGGAATCAATTCCGTCACCAGATTTCACATAATTCAATGTGTTTGTAGATAGCTTTCCATCAGCGTCAATGGCTTCCGTCCATTCTTGCGGTATTTTGTCCGGATCGAGAAGCTGAAGATCATCAGAAATTTGAACAGAATCTACCTTTGCAGAAATCGTTTTTTCCAGATATTCACCATTTGTGTTTTCACCAATCACATCCAGATCAAAGGTGTCACCAATTTGGTAAATAGGCAGTTTTTTCTCATTTACAGAAGTACTTATTTCATCATTATCAGCTTCTGTCTTTTCAGATATCATCTCTCCGCTCCATGTAGGCAATCCGGCGGTCTTTACCATAGTCGTGTTTCCCTCAATCACCAGATTTTCTGCTACTTTTATGGCTTCATCCTTTGACACATCATCTCCGATGTAGATCATAAGGACACGATATAAATCCGGGCAGACAAGATAAATTCTCTGGTTAAGAGCCCCGCTTTCGGTAATGCTATTATATTTGAGATATATCCCCTGGTATTTCCCAAATGTACGCTCTTCACTATCAATAACATTCTGATCCTGTACTACCTGTCCCAGATCATTTTTATCCAACAGGACAAATGAAAAACTGAACCCGCCAGTCATGTCATGCTCAGGATATTGGAGATGGTACTCGTCAATCCAGCTCATGCCCTCCGGAACATATTTAGCAGACAGATCCACCTCTGGGATCTCATCTGGAAGCGCGGTTTTCTTTACTGCATCACCAGCATCAATTTTGACTGAAACACCATAAGAACCCTGTTTTTCCAAAAACCAGTGATACAGATTTACTCCTGCATATACTGCCGTGGAAACTGCCAGTGCACACGCAGCTGCCACTGCGGCAACTTTCGGAGCTGTCCATCGTTTTCTTCTTCGCAGATTCGACACTTTATTATCCGCCAGCTGCTTTGCCACCTCATTTTGAATCATATTATGGATAAAATCCGGTGTTTCGGGAATATCGTTTTTCATATCTTCTAATCTCATATTGACACCTCCTGTAATTCCTGCCTTAATTTTCCTCTTGCCCTTGCAAGTCTCTTTTGAACGGCACCTTCCGATATTTCAAGGATCTGGGCGATTTCTTTTACACTGAAATCTTCTATATAGTATAGAATAACGGGTAAACGCAGTTCCTCTTTTAAGGAATTTACGGCTGTATATAATTCACTGTAATTCTTTGTTTTTTCTGATTCCGGTTCCTGTCCGTCAGCTAGATTTTCCAATGGGATAAATTTACTGGATTTACGCACAAGGCTGTAACATTCGTTGATTAAGATACGGATTAACCAGGTCCGGGCATAGTTATCGTTTTTTAATGTACCGACGTTGAAAAAAGCCTTCACAATTGTTTCCTGAATAGCATCTGCACAGTCATAGTCACTAAATAAAATTGTTTTTGCAGTTGAGTATAATTGTCTTTCTGAATCTAGGATCAGAGATCCAAGTTGTTCCTTTGTCATTTAAACACCACCTCTTTTTTTGCCAGCCAGCATTTTCTTTACATCTATTAGACGTGCAGAAATCAAAAATATCCCTAATAATTTATTCTTTTTCTTATAAATGAACAAGTTCGTGGTTTTGCACAAAAAAAGATGTCTACTTTCGATAGTATTCCATAATGAAAGAGATAAAACAAGCTTCTCATGGTGTGTACGTATCACCGGATACGTGGACAGATGCGATATACTTTTTGCATTTATGTTGTGGTCAAGCTGTATTTTCTCATGAACTGCATTGCTTTTTCATGATTTATCGGACAGAGAGCCTTTGAAATATATCATAACAGTAAGAACTGGATATAATCCAAGTCGCTTAAAGGAAAACGGTTTTCAAGTGTATACAGTAAAAAAGGATTTACATGAAATAGGAATCATAGCTATGCAGACATCATTCGGACATTCAGTTCCGGTTTATGACATTGAAAGGAAAAATCCGCAGATGCACAGGTTTTGACGCAGAATTATATGATGAACCGTTTTTTAAAACGGATTTCTTTATATATGTACAATGTATACATAAAAAACTGATATGTAATCTGCTTTAGCAATTTTGAGTTGCCTAAATTTGAAAGTTAGGAAAATCTTAATAATTTCGCATGCAATCCATTGTGAATTTAGATGCTGTATTTGTTATACTTAATCGAGTACAAGCAAAAAGGAGAGTTGAAAATATGTCTGAAAAGATACTAATTATAGATGACGAACAAGATATAGCGGATCTGTTGGAGGTCTACTTGAAAAACGAAAATTACATCGTTCATAAATTTTACTGCGCAACGGATGCCATGTCGTATATTGAAAGCGGCGACATTGATCTTGCCATTCTGGATATTATGCTCCCGGATATGAACGGCTTTTCACTTTGCCAGCTTATCCGCAAGAAATACACTTATCCGATCATAATGCTAACGGCTAAAATTGAGGAAACGGATAAAATAACGGGGCTGACATTGGGAGCGGACGATTATGTGACAAAACCCTTTCGTCCACTTGAAGTAGTTGCCAGAGTGAAAGCGCAGTTAAGACGTTACAAGAAATATTCGCCCGGTATCATCACAGAGAAAGTTCCATCGGAACTTTCCTATAACAAATTGTGCCTGAATGTGCAGACCCATGAATGTCTGTTAGACGGTGAGCCGGTTTCTCTGACACCGACAGAGTTTTCTATTCTCCACGTCCTTTTGTCAAATGCTGGGAATGTTGTAAGTATTGAAGAACTGTTTCATGCAGTTTGGAAAGATGAATACTACTCTAAAAACAGCAGCACAATTACTGTGCATATTCGACATCTGCGTGAGAAACTGAAAGATACTTCCGATACTCCGCAGTATATTAAAACGATTTGGGGTGTTGGTTACAAAATTTAAGCGAAAGGAGTACGCTATGAAAAGAAAATCAAATTGCTTCGTAACCATTTTATTCTTAATTTATCTGGCACTCTTGGTTTGGATCATACTTTTCAAACTACAATTTTCAATCAGTGATCTGGACAAGATAAGAAGTATAAACTTTATTCCTTTTCACTATGACAAGGAAATTGGAGTAGCATTTCACTTAACAGAGGTGCTCGAAAATTTCTTGATTTTTGTGCCTATGGGTATTTATCTTCAAATGCTTCTGCCAAGAACAAAATTATATGTGAAATTCATGCTGATTGCTGGAACAAGTTTTTTATTTGAAACTATGCAGTATGTTTTAGCAATCGGACGTTCTGACATTACTGATGTACTCACAAATGCGGCAGGCGGTCTTTTGGGACTTGCTGTATATTCGATAACAGCCCGGTTAATCGGAAATAGAATAAAAGCAAACAGACTGTTTTCTATTCTGGCAGGCATAGTAAGTGTTGTCGTGATTGGCCTGCTTGGCTTTCTTCTGTTTGCTAATCGGTAGGAGGCGTATTCTCATGTCAAAGAAAGAAATGACAACAGAAAAGTGCCTAAAAGTGCGCCTATACCTATCATTGCTGGTTTATACCGTTGTTGGATATGGTTTGACCCTTATCTTGGACTACATCTTTTCAAAATTTGACAACGGTATTTTTGCATGGCTCTACTGGCGGCTCGATCTGCTTTTTATTTTGTATCTGATGATCGGCTTTGTATGTATTTTCAATTACTATTGGAAAAAGCCGTGGGGCTATCTGGATGAAGTAATTGATGCGACCCAAACGGTCTATGAGCAGAACAATCATACCGTATCATTGCCTGACCCACTGAAAGAATTGGAGGCACAACTCAATCAAATCAAAATGTCTGTTCTGTTGAGCAAACGGGCTGCAAAGCAGGCAGAAGAGAAGAAAAATGAAATTATTATGTATCTGGCACATGATATACGCACTCCTCTCACAACGGTAATCGGCTATTTGAGCCTGCTCCATGAAGCCCCTGACATGCCTGAACAGCAAAAGGAAAAGTATGTAAAAGTTGCGTTGAATAAGGCAGAACGCCTTGAAAAGCTCATCAATGAACTTTTTGAAATTACCAAGTACAATGCACATACGGTTATTATCAAAAAAGAACCTGTGGATTTACATTGTCTGATTGCGCAGGTAATAGATGAAATATATCCGACACTCTCCGCAAATGGCAATACAGCGGTATTTACTGCGGAGGATAACTTATCCGTGAACGCTGACCCTGAAAAACTGGCGAGAGTTTTCAGTAACCTTTTGCGGAACGCCGCGTCATACAGCTACCCACAGACAGAGATTACTATATCGGCCAAACGGTTAGAACATGATATTCAGATCACTTTTGAAAATCGTGGGGAAACAATCCCGGAGGAACAGCTTAACAGTATATTTGAGAAATTCAATCGGTTGGATGAAGCCCGGCTTTCCAATACAGGCGGCGCGGGACTTGGTCTTTCTATTTCGGAAGAAATTATACATTTACACGGTGGAACGATTACTGCATCCAGTCAAAACGAAACCATAGACTTTGTGATTACATTACCCCTTTCCGCTTAGGAAAATAAGACTGTGATCTTAGGAATTACTTAGGAATTTAAGCGTGTGATTTTTGAGATTGAAAAGCCTTTGTTCGGTACAATGATTATCGAACAAGGGCTTTTTATTGTTCAGCCGAAGCAAAAGAAAGGAGTGTAAGCATGGAACTGAAAATAGAGCATTTAAGCAAGCAGTTCAAAGACAAAACAGCAGTAAATGATGTCAATCTGACATTGACTCCCGGCGTTTGGGGACTTTTGGGGGCGAATGGCGCAGGGAAAACCACGCTCATGCGCATGATTGCTGATATTATGAAACCAACCAGCGGAGCAGTTTACTATGACGGAAAAAACATTCGAGAGTTGGGTGAAGTTTACCGAAGCAAGTTTGGCTTTCTGCCGCAGGACTTTGGGTATCACCGGGATTTTACGGTCAAAGATTATTTGGAGTATGTGGCTGCGCTGAAAGATATTCCTACAAGGGCAACCACCCAAAAGATCAATCATTTGTTGGACATTCTTTCGCTCTCCGATGTGAAAAAGAAAAAAATCTCCAATCTGTCAGGCGGCATGAAGCGTCGTGTTGGTATTGCGCAGGCTATGTTGAACGACCCAGAGATACTTGTCATGGACGAACCGACAGCAGGACTTGATCCCGGAGAGCGCGTGCGTCTGCGGAATTTCATTTCCGAGTTTTCGCATGATCGAATCGTGTTGATTTCCACCCATATCGTATCTGACATAGAATATATTTCTACGCGCAACGCAATTATGAAAGCCGGAGAAATTGTTGATGTCGGAACTACCGCAGAACTTGTCAAGCAGATTGAAGGCAAGGTTTGGAATTGCATAATTCCGGCCTCAAAGCTGCCGGAATGTGAAATGCGGCTGCGCATTATCAATCAGCGAGGCGAAGATCACAATCAGGTTTCTATTCGTTATCTGTCCGAACATTCGGAAATTGATGGGTCTGTTACAACGGAGCCACGATTGGAAGATCTGTATCTGTGGTTGTTCCCGCAGACAGACTTGGAAAAGGAGGACAGATAATATGCGGCTCTTTAGACTTGAACTAAAACGTATTTTGAAGTCACGGCGCACCCTGATTTTACTTGCAATCGCACTTTTGCTTTCCGTAGCCATGGCATACCTGCCTATTTCATATGAGGGTATTAACCGTCCAAACGAAGATGGCACGGTTACAGAATTAGATGGCTTGGCAGCTATCAAGTACAAACAAGATTTATATAAAACATCCGCTGGTGAAGTGACCCCGGATAGGATCAAATCGGCTTTGGAAACTTATCAAAGCTGCGTTCGAGAATATGGGCCAGTCGAGGAAGAGGGCTTTCCTCTGTCTGTATTTGTTGAAAAAATCGTCCCGTTCCGTCACTTGCTGATGGGTCTGTCCGAAGCGTTTGCTGATCCATTAACAGGCATTGGTGCTGATTTAATGGATATTGACCCGAATGACATTGACGGAGCCTATTATGAAAAGTGCGCAGAACATTTACAGGATGTCATGCGGAATGAGCAAAGAGAAAACGAAACCGCACAGCAGAAAGCTCTTGAAAAATATTCAGAACTTGATACGCCATTTTATCTTCATTCTGGAATTTCTAAAGATGCATTTGATTATATTGAGTTTTATATTTTGTTCCTTGCTATTTTGTGTGTGGCAATCGCAGCACCTACTTTCGCCGGAGAATATCAAACGGGCGGTGACAGCATCCTGCGAACCACCAAATACGGGCATAAACAATTAGCAATTACCAAAATTCTGGCGGCATTTACACTTTTCGTTGTTACATTCCTTGTCGGGATCACGGTACACATTCTGATTTTAGATGCAGCGTTCGGGACGGATTGTTTAAAAACATCGTTTCAGATGCGATACTCTATCATTAATCTGCCAAACATCAATCTGGGGCAGTTGCAGATAATTCTCGCAGCAGCGGGCTTACTTTCTGTATTAGCAACGGTCAGCTGTACGCTGTTCCTGTCTGCAAAATGTAAAGACACATTGACCGTTTTGCTGATCTCTATTGTAGTTCTTCTCATGCCGCTTTTTGCATATGTGGCGATGGGAGCAACATGGCTCTCTACCATACTTCCATCTGCCGGAATTGGTATGCAGAACAATTTCCTTTCTCAGCTTGCAGATTTCAATTATCTGAATATCGGTGGAACGAGTTTCTGGACACCGCATGTTATTTTGATTTCGGCAGGAATTGAATTATTTGTGTTTACATTCTTGGCGATTCATTCCTATTGCAGACATCAGGTAGCATAAAAGAAGTTCAAAATAGAATGAATTGATTATCTGCCGCACGACGGCAAAAGAAAAAGCAGACAATTTGGAACGACGGCTTTGATTTTCAGAGCCAGCGTTTCTTTGTGGCAATACAAACCTATGATGAATTTTCCGGAAATATTGTAGCTAATAGCATTGTTTATGCGTTGAAAATATCTGAAAAATTGATGATAGTAGAAATATAATATTAAAATAAAAAATAATATAAAAAATTGTTTTACTATAGAGGGATATATAGTATAATACAACCATAAGGAGTGATAAAAAAATAACAAGTTGACCTAGCCAAACATAATAAGTTTTACTTTTGTGTTTGGCTTTTTTTATTTGATAGCCAGAGCGGGAAGTGAGGTGTCTGCAATGATAATCTGTGTTATCTTTGATTTGGGAATGGCAGTGATTATGTTTTTATTTGGAATCAGCTTTGTAAAATCAAATGGAAAGGCAGCTGCTTTTCTGTCTGGCTATAATATGAAATCTACGGAAGAACGAAAACAGTATGATGAAAAAGAAATGTGCAGAGTATATGGAAATCGGATGATGTGGATGGCACTGCCATTTATAGCCGGTGCAGCCATAGATTTTTTATATAGTGGAGTTGGGTGTCTGGCAGCATGGGTAATATGGACAGTCCAATTTGTTTTATTGATGAAAGAACGTAAGAAACGAGAAAAATAGAAAAGAACATTTAGGCAAAAATTATATGCGAAAGAAGATATACAAGCTATCCAGAAATAGGATAATTCTCGGTAATACGAGGAACTTTAATTACTTAAAGGAGATGACGTGAATATGAGATGTCCATATTGTGAAGGAAAAATGCGAAAGGGTCAGTTGCATGCGGTTGGTGCAGGGGCAGGACTGGAGTGGAAAGAAGGCTCTGAGAGTTTGCGGTTAAATACGGATCCAGAGTTGGCAGCAAGGATATCTGGAGACCGCATAGCTGCCTATAATTGTGATTTCTGCAGAAAGATTATTGTTTCTTACGAATATTGAGATTTTCAATTCTTTAAAAAATATGCTTTATCCAATGCGTCGTAAAACCCCTTGCTTCCGCTATGGGGATATAAGACGCGTCCATCGAATTTATGCAAGTAATTGAAGATGGACAAAATAGCAATTGTATTAACTAATAAACCATAGTATAATATAAATATGAACACAACATATAAATCAAACAACAATGTCGTTTATTCCTGTAAATACCATGTAGTATGGTGTCCAAAGTATAGACGAAAAGTATTAATTAATGGTGTGGACGTCCGGCTGAAGGAGCTGCTCACAGAGTATGCTGCAAATCTTTCTGTAGACATTCTGGAAATGGAGATCATGCCAGACCATGTTCATATGCTTTTGGAAGTAGATCCTCAGTTTGGCATCCACAAAGCTGTAAAGTCATTTAAAGGCTATACGTCCAGAATTTTAAGACAGGA